>JAIRTK010000544.1 GCA_031254955.1 Opitutaceae bacterium | reverse complement strand
GCGCCGAGGTTGTCGTGGGCGTCGCCGGTCTGGGCGCGGGAATAGGCGCGACCGGCGCCGCGCAGGGTTTCGCTGGCGCGGTCGAAGCCGTTGTTGAGAACGTCCTCGTCGCCTTCGCGATTGATGAAGCCGATGCCGCGTCCGAGGAGGGCGAGGAGGCGCACGAGGCCGTCGATGATGACGCGGTCGAGGATGTCGGCGAAGGCGGCGAGCGCGGTCGTGAGGCGTCCGAGGGTGGCGGCGTAGAGTTCGTCGAAGTAGAGGCGGTTGGCGAGCGCGCGCCAGAGCGCGGGGAAGCGGCGGGCGAGCGGGTCGGGGGCGGCGGCGTTGGCGCGCGGGCGGCGGATGTAGAGCGCGGCGCCGGCGCCGATGCCGAGCGCGACGAGGGCGATGGAAAGCCACATGAGCGCGCCGCCTTCGGTGAAGATGGCGGCGAGGCCGCGCGGCGCGGCGACGGCGGGCGCGGCGGCGGCAATTTCGACGGCGGGCGCGGCGGCGGCGAAATCAGCGACAGGGGCGCCGCCGGCGAGGGTTTGCTGGAGCCAGGGCCAGGCGGGCGTGCCGAGGAAGCCGGCGAGGATGGAGCAGGCGGCGAGGAGCGTCAGCGGCACCGTCATGGCGGGCGGGTTTTCGCGGGCGTGCCCGGCGGCGTGCGAACGGGGGTTTCCGAAGAAGACGTTGCCCATGAGGCGCGTCATGTAGAACGCGGTGAGCACGACGGCGACGAGGCCGATGACGAGCGGGATGTGCGAGAGGGGCCAGTGGTGCGCGGCGTGGAGGATGGCTTCCTTCGAGTAGAAGCCGGAGAATACGAAGGGCACGCCGGCGAGCGCCATCATGCCGATGGCGAAGGTGGCGAAGGTGAGTTTCATGCGCGGGGCGATGCCGCCGAGCGCGCGGATGTCCTGCTCGTGGTGCGCGGCGTGGATGACGGAGCCGGCGCCGAGGAAGAGCAGGGCTTTGAAGAAGGCGTGCGTGAGGAGGTGGAAGATCGCGACGGGCCACGCGCCGACGCCGATGGCGAGCATCATGTAGCCGAGTTGGGAGACGGTCGAGAAGGCGAGGATGCGCTTGATGTCGTTTTGCGCGACGGCGACGAGCGCGCCGAAGAGCGCGGTGATGGCGCCGATGAAGGCGACGACGGTGAGCGTCGTGAGCGGCATGCCCAGCAGAGCCGGGGTGATGAACGTGGCTGTGGGGCCGTCAGCCAAATCAACGACTCCGCCCTCAATGACTCCGCCCCCCGGCAAGGGAGTGGCACCCGCGGGCAGCATGGCTCCATCAGGCAGCAGCCCTTCAGCCGCAAGCATCGGATAAACACGCGCCATGAGGAACACGCCGGCGGCGACCATCGTTGCGGCGTGGATGAGCGCGGAAACGGGTGTCGGACCTTCCATCGCGTCGGGCAGCCAGACGTGCAGAGGGAACTGGCCGGATTTGCCAATCGCGCCGCAGAAGATGAGCAGACCGATGGCGGTGGAGGCGAGCAAGCCACATGGCAAAAACGCGCCGAGTTTTCCCTGCATCGCGATTTCGAGGAAGCCGAAACCGGCGGTGTCGCCCGTGTAGAACAGCAGCGTGTCGGTCGCGTCGTGCAGCCAGAGCATGCCAATCAGGAAACCGAGGTCGCCGATGCGCGTGGTGATGAAGGCTTTTTTCGCGGCGGCGGCGGCGGCGGGCTTGGTAAACCAGAAGCCGATGAGCAGGTAGGAGGCGAGGCCGACGAGTTCCCAGCAGATGAAGGTGAGCAGGAGGCTGTTGGAGACGATCAGGCCGAGCATCGAGGCGGCGAAGAAGCTGAGGTAGCAGAAAAATTTCGCGTAGTTGTCGTCGTCCTTCATGTAGCCGGTGCTGAAGAGAAAAATCAGGAAGCCGACGAAGGTGACCATCACGAGCATGAACGCGGTGAGCGGGTCGAGCAGGAAGCCAAGCTCGACGTGGAAGGCGCCGGATTTGAGCCAGGTGAAGTTGAAGGTGTTGTGCGCGGCAGGGTCGGCGAGCGCGTCGCGGAGGGCGAGGCAGGAGAGGCCGAAGGCGGCGGCCAGGGCGGCGAGCGCGGCGCCGGAGGAGAGCGCGCGGTGGCGGCGCGGCGCGACCGCGCCGATGGCGGCGGCGGCGAGCGGAAGCGCGGGGATGAGCCAGAGGAGTTTGGTCATGGCGGAAATTACGAATTACGAATGACGAATTACGAATGACGAATGGAGGGCGCTGCCGCGCCGGCGGCGAAAACAGGGAGGCAGCCTGAAAGACAGGAACGCGAGGGACAAAGGGCGCGGAGGTGCCGTAATTCGTAATTTGTAACTGTTGTTACGCGGAGGGTGTTTTTTGGAGTGCGGTGATCTGTCACCGCTTTTGACGGGCCGGTCTGCCGGCTTGCTTCGTTTTCCGCCCTGGCTTTCCTTGTCCGGCGGGGCGGCGCGACAGGTCGCGCCGTCAAAAGCGGCGAGAGCTCGCCGCACTCCCAAAACAAACCTCGCTGTGCGGACGGACGGAGTGCCGCGTAACATCAGATAATCAGTCTTCGATTGTTTCATGGAGTGCATCGGGCGGTTCGTTGTTGTCGCCGTTTTTTTTGGGGCGGGAAATGCGGGCCAAGTGTTCGCGTTTTTCGC
>JAIRTK010000390.1 GCA_031254955.1 Opitutaceae bacterium | reverse complement strand
GAAATCACGCCGTTGCGATTCTTGAACGGCTTGATGGTGAATACGGACTTTTTTTGTTTCATCGATGAGGTTGCCGCCGTCAACTGGCAACCTAATCGCGCCCGATTCGCCTTACCTCGGTGTTCCCGGGGTTTGATGCAGGCATCCTGCCGGCAGGTTTCTGACGCCGGCCTCGCTGCCCGCTGCCCACCCACGGCTTTGCTGTCCGCCCTCGGCCTCAGACCTCCGCACTCTGCCCTTCCCCACCCCGCCGCGCGCGCCTTGCCGTCGCGCGCCCGCCATCGCGCGTGCCTGCCGCGCCACGCCATGCCGCGCCGCGCTTTCCGGCGGCTTTATTTTTTCAGGCGCAGGCTCGCGCAGAACGCGGCGAGGCGTTCGACGCCTTTCTTGATGGTTTCGGCGCTCGTCGCGTAGCTGAGCCGCAGATAGCCTTCGGCGCCAAACGCACCGCCAAACACCGCCGCCACTTTCTGCTCGTCTAGCAGCCGGTCGCAAAATTCGGACGAACTCAGACCGAAGCTCGAAACATTCGGAAACAAATAAAACGCGCCTTGCGCAAGCAGGCATCGCACGCCGTCGATTTTGTTAAGCTCGGCGTGCAGGAATTTGCGGCGGCGGTCGAAGGCGACCAGCATCGCGTCGAGCGCGACTTTGGTTTTCTCTTTTTCCTTGAGCGCGGCCAGCGCGCCGTATTGCGCGAAGGTGGTGGCGTTGGACGCAATCTGGCTTTGCAGTCCGGCCACGGCTTTCGCGATGGGCGCGGGGGCGACGGTCGTGCCCAGGCGCCAGCCGGTCATCGAATAGGTCTTGGAGAAGCCGGAGACGATGATGGTGCGCGCTTCGGCTTCTTTCGAGAGGGTGGCCGGCGAGACGTGTTTCGCGCCATCGTAGAGCAGGTGTTCGTAGATTTCGTCCGACATGATGAGGAGGTCGTGCCGGAGGGCGACTTCCACGAGCGCCTCTAGTTCGGCGCGGGTATAGACGGCGCCTGTGGGGTTGGACGGCGAGTTGAGGATGAGGAGCCGGGTCTTCGGCGTGATGGCGGCTTCGAGTTGTTGGGGCGTGAGGCGGAAGCCGGTGCGGTCGTCGGCGAGGACAAATCGCGGGGTGGCGCCGGCGAGTTTCACCATCTCGGGATAACTCACCCAGTAGGGCGCGGGGATGAGCACTTCGTCGCCGGGCGAGCAGACGGCGAGAATCGAGAGATAGCAGGAGCATTTCCCGCCGGGCGAGACGATGACTTGCGCGGGGGCGACGGCCAGCCCGAGCCGGGCGGCGTAGTCCTCCGCGATGGCTTCGCGCAGCGGTTGGATGCCGGGGGTGGGGGCGTATTTCGTCCTGCCGGATTGGAGCGCGGCGGCGGCGGCTTCCTTGATGTGCTCGGGTGTGTCGAAGTCGGGTTCGCCGGCGGCGAATCCGCAGATGTCTTCGCCCGCGGCGAGGAGGGTTTTGGCCTTGGCGTCAACGGCGAGGGTCGGCGAGGGTGCGATGTTTTTGGCCCAGGTGGACAGGGGGCTTGGTTGGTGGCTCATGGATTGGGTTCTGGCTTGGCGAAAAGGGGGAGAGTGAAGTTTGGCGCGCGTCCAAGCGCAAGCGCTCCTTTCGCGGCCTTTCGGGGCCTGCGGCGCATGGCGTTTTTCGGGGAGGGGGCAAAACCCGGAGGGCGGAGGGGGCGGGAGCGGCTGGAACGGGAGCGCAGCGTGGCGCGGCGCACGGGGCATGGCGCGGCGCAGGCGGTGACGCCGGGCGACGGCGTGACGCGGCGGCGGCGCGGGACGCGGGTTATTTGCGTCCGCTTTTTTTGGCCGGTTTGGCCTCGAAGGCGCCCAAGGCTTCGCGCAGCAGGGCGCCCACGCTGGTCTTTTTCCTTTTCGCGTATTTGACCAGCTTCGCCTTCATCTCGACGGGCAGGCGCACTGAAATCTGGCGGTGCTCTTCGTTGGAACTCGCGTAGCGTCCAAAATCGAACCGTTCGATCGCCTCGCGGACGGTTGCGCTGGCGGAGCCCAGCCCGGCTTTTTTTTGAATGGCCTCCAGTTTCCCGATCAGCGACAAGGGCAGATCAAAGGTGAGGGGCGCGGATACAGTGCTTTTTTTCTTTGTCATGGTGGCGGTGATTTGCGCGGAGGATTTGGCTGGCGGGTGACACGGGTTGCGGGGCCATGAAGGAAGGGAGCCATAACCGGGTTTTTCGCAACGTCAAGGTTCACATGCTCGCGTCATGCTCGCGTCATGCTCGCATTGCAGGATCACGGGCACCCTTCCTCCCCTCCTCCAAAAAAGGCCATGCTCGCTTTCCTCGTTCTCGTTCTTCTTTCTTCTTTCTCTTTATCTTTATCTTTCTCTTTATCTTTCTCCATTGGACAGTGCCGCCGGAGAAGAAAGATAAAGGGCACTTCTAAAAATATGTTTTTAACCGCGAATGGATCGGATGGACAAAATGGACGGAATGGACCGAATGGACACGAATGGACATGGATTCAGAAAGATAAACCAAGTGCATGAGTTTGAGTGGCGAGTGGCGAAGCGTGAGTAATGAGGAGTGGGTGGCGAGGAGTGGGTGATGAAGAGCGGGTGGGAAGTGGCGAGGAATGAGTGATGAGTAACGAAAAATGAGTGGCGAGTGATGAGGAGTGAGTGGCGTAGCCGGAGGGTTTGTTTTTCGCTCTTCACGCAGCACTCTTCATTTCTCACTGCTCACCGCCCGCCCCTCTTATGCCCTTTGCGAATGAAAATCACACTTCAGGTAGGGCGAGGCGTCCCGCCGAGCCGCGAAAGCTTGCCACGGCGCGGCGGGGCCGCGCGCCCGACCGGGAGTGTGATTTTAATTAGCAAAGGGTATAAGAGGGGGGGGCGGTG
>JAIRTK010000380.1 GCA_031254955.1 Opitutaceae bacterium | reverse complement strand
CATGACGTTGAACATAGTGCCCGCAGCTTGTGTAAATTCCCGCACGAAAACAAGCGGCGCGTGAGCCGGGGGCAAAAATAGCGGAAAACGCGGGATGGCACGGCTCGATTCGCCGGGTCGCCCAAGGGGCGGATGGCTGCCGGCAGGCGGGCATGGGCAGAGCGGAGGGCTTGGTTTGAAGTGCACTCGCAAACCGGCTGGCAAGCCGGCTGGGGCGAAATTTTTCCTTGCTCCCCGCCACACAACCCGTGCTTACTCTGCGGCTCCTGTCTTCCCGGACCCTTAGCTCAGTTGGTTAGAGCGCTTCCTTGACATGGAAGAGGTCGTTGGTTCGAGTCCAATAGGGTCCACCAATTTTGCCGATGCTCAACGGCTTGCAACGCGAAGACTAGTCGCTTGACGGCCCCTTGACTGACAGGGTGTGACTCAAAGTTATGTCATGCGCCCGGGATATTTCTTTTTTCTTCTTTCTTTTTTTCCTCCGGGTGGTGTCGCTGAGGGAGAACGAGAAAAAGAACGAGAACGAGAACGAAGAACGAAGAACGAGGAAGGAAGAAGGCCAGGACGCATGGCCTCACTTTGACGTTGCGCCTGTTGACAGGGCTTTCCCGGGCATCACAATCGGGCCTCCCATGTGCGAATCGGATTCCGCCGCGTGCGCGTCGTCGCAAAACTCTTCCCGCCTGCCACCCGTGGCGGTCATCGGCGGTGGAATCACCGGGCTGGTCGCCGCTTGGCGCCTGTCCCGCGCGGGACGCGGGGTGCGCTTGTTCGAGGCGTCCTCGCGCATGGGCGGCGCGATTCGCACGCTGCATGAGCGGGACGGCTGGATGCCTGAGGCCGGCCCCAACACCTTGCTGGTCAAGACCCGCGAATTTCACGCGCTCATCGACGATCTTGGGCTTGCCGCGCGGCTCATGCAGGCGAATCCCGGCGCGGCAAAACGGTTCCTGATTCGCGGCGGGCGCATCCGCGCGGTGCCGCAATCGCCGGTCGGCGCGCTGGTCACGCCGTTGCTTTCGCCGCCGGCCAAACTGCGCATCGCCGCCGAGGTGCTGTTCGCCAGCCGGCGCGAACGCGCGGAGGACCTGTCGCTCGCGGATTTCGCCCGCGAGCATTACGGGCGCGAATTTGTTGACTACGCGTTGAATCCGCTCGTCGCCGGCATCTACGCGGGCGATCCCGAAAAACTTTCCGCGCGCCTTTCCTTTCCCTTTCTCTGGCAGGCGGAGCGGACGCACGGCTCGCTCATTCGCGGGCAGGTCGCACAAATGCGCGCCCGCCTCCGGCAGGGCGGGCCGAAGGCCGCGCTCATCTCCTTCGCGGGCGGCGTGCAGACGCTCACCGACACGCTCGCGGCGGCGCTCCCGGACGGCGTGGCCGCGCTGGATGCCCCGGTCAAATCGCTCACGCCGGTTTCGGGCGCGCCGCCGGTTCCGGGCGCGCGCACGTCGGCGTCGGAGGCTCGCTGGCGGATTCGCTGGCAAGACGCGCTTCGCGGCGGCGGCGGCGCGCGCGAAGAGATTTTCTCGTCGGTCGTGCTCGCGTTGCCGGCGGCGGCGCTGGCGCGCCTGGAGATCGCGGGGGCGCGCCCGCTCGCCCCGCTGGCCGCCGTGGACTATCCGCCGGTGGCGTCATTGTTTGTCGGATACAGGCGCGGGCAAATCGCGCATCCCCTCGACGGATTCGGCGTGCTGGCCCCGGAGCGGGAACGCCGGCGGTTTCTCGGCGTGCTGTTTTCGTCGAGCCTTTTTCCGGGACGCGCGCCCGATGGCTGCGCGGCGCTTACCGTCATGGTCGGCGGGACGCGGCAGCCCAGGCTCGCGCGCCTTCCGTCCGATGAACTCATGCGCGAGGTTTTGCCGGATGTCTCGCGGTTGCTCGGCATCCGCGGCGGGCCGGTTTTCACGCATCATCAACTCGCGGAGCGCGCGATTCCCCAATACAATCTCGGCTACGAGCGCCATCTCGCCGTCGTCGAGGCCTGCGAGAGCGCGCATTCCGGGCTGCATATCGGCGGCCATGTGCGCGACGGTATCTCGGTGCCCGCATGTGTGGCCTCGGGCGAGCGCCTGGCCGCACGCGTGCTCGGCGAAGCGTAGTTCCGTTTCGTGTCCTTGATGAACTGAAAGGACGCTTTATCAAAAACGCGTCTTGGCGGGACGGCCTCCGTGCCGTCCGTGTCCGTCGTCCGTTTCCGGGCAGATGGGCAACACGGCAGCACGGCGATCGGCCCTTCAAGGTGCAATGCGAGCCGAGGGCACGGCCTCTTTCCTCTTTCTCATCAGGACGGTGCCGCTGGGGGAAAAAGATAAAGAGAAAGATAAAAGATAAAGAGGAAAGAAGAAAGAGGCCGGATGTATAGCCTCGCTTTGAATCATACCCACAGGCCTGACTCTTCTTTATTAACTGATATTACGCGCTGCCTCTGTTGTAACGCAGACTTCCGAGTCTGCTTCATGGCGGGCCTTCGACCCGTCAGCAGGTTTGGAAACCTGCGTTACACCAGCGGTACGTAACATCAGTTATTAACTGAGATTACGTGGATGGCTCGAGGGATTGCGTGGCATGGGCGTCGCTGCCCATGTATCCGGCGAGGAGGGGCGACGCGGAGCGCCGTCCACGGGCGAGGCGCCCGTACCACGCAATCCCTCGATTGCGTGAGGCGAGGGCGCCCGTGCTGCTTTCAGGGGCGCGCGGACATGGCAGGCTTCTCGCTTCGCGCAAGACTTGTCCGAGCTGTCACGGGCAGGAATGCCCGCGCTCCTGTCCACGGGCGGGGACGCCCGTGCCACCCGCCCCGAGCGTGCCATACGCTCCGCCTGAGCCACTCGACCTTACCGACTTTGTGTTATACTCCTTTCTCACGCAAAACGATAATAGAACCTTTTTCGTTTATGTTGTCGCGAGGTCCGGTTTTTCGTAACGCAGGTTTCCAAACCTGCTCAAAGGCGCTTCGCGCTGGCCAAGCCAAGCTTGTGACGGCACTCTCTGGCTCGATTTCGCAGAAAAACCCACTACTGCACAAAAAAACTAACAAACCTCGCCACCAGTATCCTCTTCTACTTGCTTAAAAAATAATATCAATACCTATTTAGCAATCCCCTCCCTCCATACTCCCTCTCCCCCACACACACTCTCCCAGTCCACCCCCTCTGTCCCCCCGCCACGCCCCCCTTTCCGCCGGGGAAGTCACCGGTTGACCGCCAATCTGTTTCCATATCGGGCATAATCTGTCAGTATGTTCCTCCTCCACTCGAATTCCCCCCAGGCCCTCATCCCTTGGTAATCCAAATTCCCGATTCGCCGCGTGGCGCCAGGCCGCCCGCCGCCCGCTCCCGCGCCCGTCCGCGCTGTTTGCCCTCCTGCTCGCCGCCCTC
>JAIRTK010000372.1 GCA_031254955.1 Opitutaceae bacterium | reverse complement strand
GCGAGCATGTGCGGCGCGTCGAAGTCGGGATAGCCGGGCAGGCGGCGGAGCGTGACGGTGGACACTTCGTTGGCGGGCGCGGGGTTGACGGATTCGACGGCGCCGATGGAGTGCGGCAGCGGGTCGTAGTCGAAGCGGAAGCGGCGGAGGGTGACGCGCCGGCAGTCGCGCAGGGCGACGGCCCCGGCGGTGGGGGTTTCGATGATGAAGAGGGAGTCGTTACCGTCGAGGATGAGGTCGTCGCGTTTTTCGAGCACGAGGAAATGCGAGTCGCCTTGGGGGAGTTTCAGCCGGTAGGTGGCTTTTGGCGCGAAGGTGATGAGCGAGGAGGCGGGCGCGGCGGCGATGGTGGCGCGGATTTGGTCCAGCGTGGCTCCGGCTGGGATGGCGATGGTGTGCGCGGGCGCGTGGAGTTTATAGACGCGCGTGGCCGACCACGGGCCGGCGCGTCCGTCGGCGGCGAGGGCGCGGGTGCGCCAGAAGCGGTTGTAAGTCGCCAGCGGCTTGAGGGGGACGAAGCGCGGCGTCTCGACGCGCGTGACGGGCACCACGACTTTCTTGTAGTCGTAGTCGGCGGCGATTTCGATTTCGTAGGCCGCCGCGCCTGGCTCGGGTTCCCAGGTGAAGCTGGGTTGCTGGACGATGCCGGTCTGGTTGTGCGCCGGATAAACCGCCGGGCGGCTCTCGACCGGGCGGGTCTCGGCGAGCGGCGCGGGTTTCAGCTTGTAAACAAAGGAGGCGCTCCACGGGCCGGGTTTGCCGGAGGCGTCGATGACGCGGACGCGCCAGAATCGCTGGGCGGGGAAGAGCGGTTTGGCCGGGGTGAAGCTCGTGCCCGTGACGCGCGTGAGCGGGTGGACGATGGTCTTGAAATTATAATCGGCGGCGACCTCGATTTCGTAGGCGGTGGCGCCGGTGACGGGTGTCCAGGTGAATTCGGGCCGGGCGTTGGTGGATTCTTGATTGTTCGCGGGGGTCAGGAGCCTGAGCGTCCTGCCGGGTTTCGCGGCGGACGCGGCGGCGGCGGACGCGGGCGGAGTCGGGGCCGCGCTTGTTTTAGGCTCGGGCCGGAGGCGATACACGCGGGGCGCCGTCCACTTGCCGGGATTGCCCGCGGCGTCGAGCGCCCGGACGCGCCAGATGCGCTGGGCGGGGAAGAGCGGTTTGGCGGGGGTGAAACTGGTGCCCGTGACGCGCGTGAGCGGGTGGACGATGGTCTTGAAGTCAAAGTCGGCGGCGACCTCGATTTCGTAGGCCGTCGCGCCGGGCACCGCCGCCCAGGTGAATGCGGGCCGGGCGTTGGTGGAGACTTCGTTGTGCGCGGGGGCGAGAAGCTTGGGCGCGTCGAGCGCGGCGCCCGAGGGAAGGGCGGCCAGAATAAACAGCGGGAACAAGGCGAGGCGGAGTCGGTGCATGATGGGAGGGAGGATTTTTTGACGGAATGTTGGGAGTGGAGTGGAGAAGCGGCATGGCTGGCGCCCCAAGCGCGCGGGGCGCGTCTGGGGAACACGAGGGCGTCATCACCGCCCATTTCATCGCGCAAGGCAAACTCGCTGTGTGTCAACAGTTGACCAACGCCCCGCGCCGGGGCCGGACCGCGCCGTTTTCGCGGGACGGCGCGGCGGTCTGCCGCTGTTTTTGCGAGGCCAAAGCCGGCTCCGGCCCCCGCAGAGGGCCTTGCCGCTGTCGTTGCCTCGGGGCCAGCCACCGCCGTTGTGTCGTTGACGCTCCACCCGCGTGACATCTCGGTTACTTCACTGATGTTACGCGGAGGAGTCCTTTTGGAGGAGGAGGCATTCGAGTCAACCGCCTAGGGCAGATGGACGGCGTGGAGACCGTTCCGCCGGCAAATCCGTTTCGCTTCATAATCGAAGTTGCGCGGGCGGCCTGTGGGTTGCGTGGCATGGGCGACCGCGCCTATGAATCCGGGGAGAGGGCGCGTTGGGAAGGTTGCGGCGCGGAGCACCGTCCACGGGCGAGTTGCCCGTGCCATCCGCCCCCGCCTTGGCTCGCGCAACATCGCTTCGCAAATGGCCTCACAACAAATCGTGCTCGACCTTGTGCTTCAGGATGCGCTCGAACTGCCGGCGCAGTTCCTTGGCGTTGCCTTTCAAGCCGGGCATGAGGGCGAGCCAGTTATACACCTCCTCGCGGAGATGGCGCGGCATGCGCGGCTTCATCCCGGCCACGCGGTCGAGCGCGCGCACGCAGGCGCGGGCGATGTGCCCGCACATGCGTTGCGCGTCCACCGAGCTGTGCTGGCCGGCCAGCCGCGCGGTCGCGTTGGGGGTCGCGCGGCGGTGGCCGCGCATCAAGTGTTTGTAGAGGCCGAGGCTGTCGATGATGACGCTCGCGGTGCGCGGATAAAAACTCGTCATCAAGTTCCACGGATCGCCGCGCTGGTCGCCGCCGTGCCGGAAATCGCTGCGGAGGATCACCGCCGGGATGTCGGCGAATTTCGCAAACATGAATTCCACCACCGTGCCCGAATCGAGTTCGGCGCCGTCGTAGTTGAACAGGCCCAGATCGCATTCGAGCAGTGTGCGGATGTCCTGGTCGCGGATCGAGCGGGCGGTGGTGTCGCGCTGCTCCAGGTTCTGCGGCAGCACGCACAGGAAGCGGCCTTGGGAGTGCTCGTAAATCGCCTCGGCGAGCCAGGCGTTTCCGATCAGGTGCTTCAGGCTGAAAAGCTCGCTGGCGAAATACACCGTGAGGCTTTTTTTCTTGGATTTCTTCATGCTAAAAATTGTTCGCGTTCTCTTGCGCTCATTCCCGTTTCCGCCCCGTTCCGAGAAACAAAGCAGGAGGGGCAGGCGGAAAGAGCGAACACAAACGAGCAAGCGAACGCGAACAAGCATGAGAACGCGAACGATTTTTGGCCGGCGGCGGCGCGCGGGTTGGCGTTCATAAAATTTGCCAAAACGCCTTTCCCTCCTATCCAATGACGCCCTCTCCTCATGACAACCACCGCCAACACCAAGCAGTCGCCGCTCGTCGGCATCATCATGGGCAGCCAGTCCGACTGGCCGGTGCTGGAGCACGCCGCGAAAACGCTCGCCGGTTTCGGCATCGCCCACGAGGCGCGCGTGATCAGCGCGCACCGCACGCCGCACGCGGCGTTTGAATACGCCACGTCGGCGGAATCGCGGGGCTTGAAATGCCTCATCGCCGGCGCCGGCATGGCCGCGCATCTGGCGGGCGTGCTCGCCGGACTCACGCCGCTGCCCGTGCTCGGCGTGCCGATGGAGTCGCCGCAACTCAAGGGGCTGGACTCGCTGCTTTCCACCGTGCAGATGCCGGGCGGCGTGCCCGTGGCGACATTTGCCATCGGCAAGGCCGGCGCGATCAACGCGGCCGTCTTCGCGGCGTCCATGCTGGCGCTGGGCGACGCGCGCGTGAAGCAGGCGCTGGTGGATTTTCGCGCCGGGCAGACCAGGAAGGTCTTGGAAACGAAGCTCGACCAAGGTTGAGGGGCTGTCCCGGATTAAACCCTGGACGTGTTCGCCAACCCGGTTTTCGCCGTGAGGCACAATGCAAACCCCTTGGACGACTGGCCGAAGCCGGCAGGGAGGCACTGGAAAGGTTTCCGTCACCACGCCCTGACTTAGCAAGGAAATGCCCAATCGGTACTCCGCCCGGCGGAGGCCTCGGAGAGAGGCCTCCCTACCGGCGCTGCCGCGCCTGCTTCACTCGTCACACGCACCTGTTTCACTCGTCACACTTCACTTCTCACTCTTCGCCCCTCTCCCCTCATCCTCTCCGCGCCTCCGCGCCTTCGCGTCTCCGCGTGAGACCATCCTCCCTCCGGAGGACGGGAGCATTTCGCATCATGAACGGCTTTATTTTTTGGCGCCGGACAAGCCTGAAAGATCGTCGCGAATCCAGTTGTCAACAAGCGCCTTCTCATAGCGCAAGGTCTCGCTGGAGCGCATGGCGGCGACGGGATCGCTCATAAAATCGAGGTTGCGCAACTGGCGCGCGCCCTCGCGCACGGTCGCGCCGGCGGCGTCAGTCACCTTGAAGGACAGGTCGATGCGCGGCGGGTAGATTTGCTTGATGATGCGGATGTCCATCGACGAGGGGCCGCGCCCTGGCTCGAAGTCGCCGGCCATGTCCACATCGGTGATTGTGACGGCGAGCTTCTGCCCGTCGCCGAGAAACCGGGAGGCGTTTTCCTTGATGTGGTCGGCGAGGTTCTCAAGGTAGCCGTCGCGCACCTTGTCGAGCGAGCCGGTGAACGAATCTTTCACGTCGGTGAAGTTTTCCGGATGCGCAAAGGTCACGCTGACGCTCTCCGGTTTGGAAGGCTGCATGGGCGTGGTCGCGCAAGCGGCGACGAAAAGCACGGGAACGAGGAGAGGGATGATTTTCGATTTCATGGCAGAGAGGACGCGGAAGAGGAAAAAATGATACCCAAGATAATCCTGTGTCACGGGAAATTCAAGCGGGGCGGACGACGGTGAAAGCGGACGCGACGCCTGCGCTCCTTGGTCAGACATCCCGCCCGTGAAGGGTAAACCGGCATGGCCGAACCTCGGCACCCCGGCATCGGAACCCCGCTGCATCGCCACGGAAGAGGGGAATTAACCACGGAGCCACGGAGGACACGGAGACCGGAGGGAGGATGGTTCTCACGCTGAGACGCGGAGGCGCAAAAAGGATGAGAGGCGAGGGGAGGGGCGAAGAGTGAAGAGTGAAAAGTGAAAAATGGGTTCTCCGCTATTTTCGATGTCTGTAAACAACTCGTAAGATGGTCACAAAGAGACACTCCACGAGGCGAAGCCGGGGTGCCTGACAAAGGCACAAGATGGAATGATTAATTTTGTATTTCTTGTGTCTCTTTGTGGCTCTTGAAAACAAGCCGGCCATTAAAAACGCAAAAAATCCTCCCATTATGCGGGAGTGCCTCGCCTCTGGAAAAACAGATGCGGCTAGCGGATGAAAAGACAACCAGTGGACGAAAAGGCGGCTTGCGGTGGCGGATAAGAAGACCGCCAACGGATGAAAAGACGGAGAAAAAGGCCCCGCGCATCGCCGCACCGGACATCACGCACCGCCGCCCGCGAACCAGACACCGCCACCCGCGCGCCGCGCCGTCCGCCTGCTCAAACCCTGGCCTTCGCGCCGCGGCGGAATTTCGTTGTGAATTTCTCCACGCGACCGGCGGTGTCCACGATGCGCTTCTCGCCTGTGTAGGCGGGATGCGAATCCATCGTCACATCGCGCACGACGACGAAATACTCCACGCCGTCGATGGTCTCCTTGCGCTGCGAACGCATGGTGGACTTGGTGAAAAAACGCTTCCCGGTGGCGACATCGAGGAAGCAGACATGGTTGAGAGCGGGATGGCCTTCGGCTTTCACGGCATTTATAAATTTATAGTGTTAATGAAATTAGCCCTGGCGCGCCTTGTAGCGGGGATCAGTCTTGTTGATCACGTAGATGCGCCCCTTGCGACGGACGACCTGACAGTCTGGATGACGCTTCTTGGCGGACTTGATGGAGGAGACGACTTTCATAAAAGGGGCCAAAACACCGGCCCGCCGCGCCCCTGTCAAACGAATTGTTCCGCGATTTTCACCCGCCTCGACGCTTGTGAACAAGTCGGGAACAACTTCCGCCGCGTTTGGCTGTTTTTGCGTTTGCGCCGGGAAAGACGCGCCGCTCAATTGGCGGGCTTCATGTATCTAAAGGCACTCAAGCTGCACGGTTTTAAATCTTTCGCCGACCCCTCCACGCTGCGTTTCGAACCCGGCGTGACCGCCGTCGTAGGCCCCAACGGCTGCGGCAAGTCCAACATCGCCGACTCCATCCGCTGGGTGCTCGGCGAGCAGAGCGCCAAAGCACTGCGCGGCGGCAAGATGCAAGACGTGATCTTCGAGGGCGCCGACACCCGCAAACCCGCCCAGCTTTGCGAGGTCTCGCTGCTCCTCACCGACTGCGAAAAACAACTCGGCAGCGAATTTCACGAAATCGAAATCATGCGCCGCGTCCACCGCGACGGCCAAGGCGAGTATTTTTTCAACGGCCAGCCCTGCCGCCTCAAGGACATCCACAAGCTTTTCATGGACACCGGCATCGGCCGCACCTCCTATTCCATCATGGCGCAGGGCCAGATCGACCAGATCCTCTCCTCGAAACCCGAGGAACGCCGCGCCGTGTTTGAGGAAGCCGCCGGCATCACCAAATACAAAAGCCGCCGCCGCGAAGCCCTGCAAAAACTCGCCCTCACCGACACCAACCTCGCCCGCGTGGCCGATGTCATCGGCGAAGTCAGCCGCCAGATCGGCAGCCTGCGCCGCCAAGCCTCGAAAGCGCTCCGCTACAAAAAACTCAGCCACCGCCTCCGCCACCTCAGCCTCGCGCACAGCGGCTTCCACCACGGGCAAATCAGCGCCGCCCTCGCCGGCCTTGAGGAACAGGCCATCAAACTCCGCGCCGCCGCCGAGACGCGCCGCGTGCAGTTCACCCAGCAGCAAGGCGACCTTGAGGAAAAAAAAGCCCACCGCTCGCGCCTCAACCAGCGCGTGCAGGACGCGCAGCAAGCCGTCTTCGACTTGCGCTCCGAAAAAGAGCAGGTCGAAAACGCCGCCAACCTCGCCCAAATCAAACGCACCGGCCTGCTGGAACGCATCGAATCGTCCCGCGCCAGCCTCGGCGAACTCGAAATGCAACTCCGCGAACTCTCCGAGCAAGTGGACACCGGCGCGCAAGACAAACAACAGCAACTCAACCTCCTCGGCAGCTCCGACGCCACCTTCCAGCACCGCAACCGCGAACTCGCCATCGCCGAAGGCGAACTGGGCAAACTCGAACAAGAACTCCAGCAATCGAAATTCCAACTCCTCACCCTCGAAAGCACCGTCGCGCGCCTCCGCACCGACTGCTCCGGCTACGAAGTGGACCAAAAAACCTCCGTGCACCGCCACGACTCGCTCGTGCAGGAAATCGAAGGCGTGCGCCAGCAACAATCCGCCGCCGCGCAACAAGCCGCCGAGTTCGACGCCCGCGTCGAGGAAACCCTCGCCGCCAAAGCCCGCGCGCACCAAGAAACCCACGACGCGCAACAAGCCATCACCGACCTCACGCGCGCGTTTCGCGACGCGCAACGCAGCCTCCAAGAAATCGACCGCCGGCTCGCCCAACGCACCGCGCGCCTGAAACTCCTCCAGCAACTCCATGAAAAAATGGAAGGCTTCGGCGAAGGCGCGAAAGCCCTCCTCCAAGGCCGCTACGACGCCATGCTCGACGGCGCGCGCCCCGTCTCCATCACCGACGCCCTCGTCATCGCCCCCGAATACAGCCGCGCCGTCGAAGCCCTCCTCGGCGCGACCGTCGAAGCCGTCGCCGTCGCCGACCTCGACACCGCGCAAAAAATCCTCGCGCGCCTCGAAACCGACCAAGCCGGCGGCGTGTGCCTCTACGTCAACAACCACTCCCCCGCCCCTCAAAAAAATCGTTCTCTTTCTCGTTCTCGTTCTCTCGAAACCGAAAACGAAAACGCACCCGAAAACGAAAACGCACCCGAAACCGAAATCGGAACCGCACCCGAAACCGAAAAAGAAACCGCAAAAGAGAACGAGAACGAAACCGAAAAAGAGAACGCACCCGCACCCGAAACCGAAAACGAAGAAAAACCCATTCCCGCATTCCTTACCCCCGTTTCCACCATCCTCGGCACGCCCACGCCCGCCCATCCCGCCGCCGCGCTCCTCTCCGCGTGCTACATCGCCGACGACATCCACGCCTTCCTCGACTACTGGAAAACCAACCCCGAGTTCCCCTTCCTCGCCATCGCCACGCGCAAAGGCGAAACCGTTGACCGCCGCGGCCTCGTCACCAGCGCCCCCGCGAAGAAAAACGCCAACAGCATCCTCCAACGCGAAATCGACCTGCGCGAAACCGCCAAAGCCCTCGCCGACGACCAGCAACTCCACGCCGACCAGAAAACACACTGCGACGGCATCAACACCCGCATCGCCGAAGCCGAGACCACCCTCGCGCAAAAACGCGAAGAAATCCTCGCCGCCACCCAGCAAGTCGCCGCCGCCCAAGCCGAACAACGCAACGCCCGACGCGCCCTCGAAGACATCCACGCCCGCCTCCTCCGCATGGAAACCGAAGCCGCCGGCCTCGAAACCGCCCGCAACGAAGCGCAAACCCGCTGGGAAAAAGCCCGCGCCGGCCTCGCGCAAGCCGACACCACCCTCACCCAAGGCCGCGAACACATCCACCACCTGGAAACCCGCATCACCGAAACACGCACCGACCGCGACGTAAAACGCGAAAGCCTCGCGCAAGCCCGCCTCGAACTCGCCGAACACCGCCAGAAAGTCGAAGTCCTCGACCGCGGCATCGCCGACATGGAACGCCGCCGCGGCCAAATCGGCGAACTCCTCGTGCAACGCCAGCAGGAAATCGAATCCTGGACCCAGCAAACCGGCGAACTCGAAAGAGAAGCCGACGGCAAACGCGCCCGCTCCACCCACATCGCCGAAAGCCTCCTCGTCGCGCAACACCAAGTGGAGCAAATCCGCATCCAACTCGTGGACATCGAACGCCGGATCAACGAAGTCGAATCCACCCAGCACACCCTCCGCGACGAAACGGAAAACGCGCACAGCGAATTTAACCAATGCGAAGTCCGGCTCGCCGAAAGCCGCGCCCGCGCCGAATTTTTGCGCGAGGAAGTGGAACGCGAATTTCAGACCGACATCGCCACGATCGACTGGCGCCGCATGCTCTGGCGCTCCGACGACGACCCCGAAGGCCTCACCCCCCTCGACCTCGACGACGAAGAAGACGAACCCACCGCCGACACCCCCACCAGCACTCCCGACAACACCGCCGACACCGACACCGCCGACACCGCCGACACCGGCGCCGCCGGCGCCGCCGACACTCCCACCAGCGAGCCATCCGACGACTCCGACCGATCGACCCGAGCCGCCACCACCGCCGCCTCACCCACCGCCCTCGCCGCCCCCGACCCATCCACTCCCGACACCGCCACCACTGACACCGGCACCCCCACCGCCGACACCACCGCCACCTCACCCGACACCACCCCCGCCGACGCTCCCGCCGACGCCGCCCCCGCCCCCGCGCCCAAACGCCGCGGACGCAAACCCAAATCCCGCCAGAAAGGCGAACCGACCGAAGAAGACCTCGCCGCGCTCGACGACACCCACTGGGAACAAATCCGCGCCGACATCGACGCCCTCCGCAAACGCCTCAACAGCATGGGCGCGGTCAACCTCGTCGCCATCGAGGAATACGCCGAACTCAAGCAACGCTACGACTTCCTCAAAAACCAAAACGACGACCTCACCAACTCGAAAGCCGAACTCCTCAAAGCCATCGACGAAATCAACGAAACCTCGCAAAAACAGTTCGCCATCACCTTCGAGCAAATCAAAAAAAACTTCGCCTACACCTTCACCACGCTCTTCGGCGGAGGCCGCGCCGCGCTCGACCTCGTGCAAGCCGACGACCCCCTCGAAAGCGGCATCGAAATCACCGCCCAGCCCCCCGGCACCAAACTCAAAAGCATCACCCTGCTCTCCGGCGGGCAAAAAACGCTCACCGCCGTGGCGCTCCTCTTCGCGCTCTACATGGTGAAACCCTCGCCCTTCTGCCTGCTCGACGAACTCGACGCGCCGCTCGACGAATCCAACATCGGACGCTTCACCAACCTGCTCAAACGCTTCGTAAGCGACAGCCAGTTCATCATCATCACGCACAACAAACGCACCGTGGCCGCCGCCAGCGCGATTTACGGCGTGACGATGGAAGAGCGCGGCGTGTCGAAAACCGTGTCGATGCGCTTCAACCACGAACGCGACGAAGCCGAAGCCGCCACCGAAACCCTCGCCGACGCCGTCCGCGACGCCAAAAAAAACCTCACCCACCCACCCGCCGCCACCGACGCCACGACCACCGTCACCCTCGCCGGGACGTGAGACCGGTTATACAACGATCAGGCAAAAGATGAGCCGCGAAATCAAAGTGCGTATTATTTACTGAGATTACGCGCTACCTCGGTCGCAGAACGCAGACTTGTAGCGCAGACTTCCAAGTCTGCTTCATTCCACGCAAGCGTTGCGTGCTCGACAGGTTGAGTTCCGAGCAAAGCGAGAAGCCTGACAACCTGCGCTACAACGGCAGCGCGTAACTTCAGAGATACTCACTGAGGTTACGCGAGCCGTCGAAGTGCAGGCGCGGCAGCGCCGGTAGGGAGGCCTCTCCGAGGCCTCCGCGAAAACGCTCCGATTTCCCCATAAAAATTCAAGCCGCCCTCTCCGCCCGACGGAGGCCTCGGAGAGGCCTCCCTACCGGCTCCGTGCACCAACAGGCACGGCAAAACCGAGGTTTCCAAACAAGTCTAATAAAAACCCAAGCCCTGAAAGGGCGGCAGCGCGTGCCGCCCGCGTCATCGCATTTCACTGCTCTTCCTCCGCTGCCGTCCTTGTCAGGCTTCTCGCTGCCGCCCCTTCGGGGCTTGGCAGTGGCGGCAAGATGGAAGGCATGGGAATTATTTTGTAATGATTGTTTTTTATAAGATTCCGCGTTTCCGACTTTCCGCGCTTTCGTGATTAAAGACTTTGTTTTTTGAGTTGTTCAAAGTGCCATTCATTTCTTCGGTTGCGGTTGCGCCGCTCCGGGGCCTCCGTGTCCAAAACAAACCAGCCATTCA
>JAIRTK010000331.1 GCA_031254955.1 Opitutaceae bacterium | reverse complement strand
CCCGCGCCTGTTCCCCGCCCGGCAACGCCCCGGCTTGGACCGCCCTCGTCTATCAAAACCTGCAAACCGCCCTCGTCCCCTACACTGTGGCCGGACCGTAGCCGCCGTCGAGCCGGACGACCGCGTGCGGCTGGCGCCCGCCCTCACCCCCTGCACCGTGGCCAAGCCGTAGCCCCGGCCTGCATCCGGCCTCGTCTCCGCCTTTGACTCCCGGCGATCGCCGAGTTTTAATCAGGGGCAGACCCTTCGCTTCCCGTTCTTTACTTCTCTTCGCTTCCTTCGCTTTCAGGCGCTTCGCTTTCATCAGCGGGTGAAGACCGCCGGGGCGGGCGCGGGCGCCCAGGCCGGGTCGAGCACCTGCTGGATCGCACTCGCCGGACAGGCATAACCATACATCCGCCCCGATTTGACCTTGAGCGTGCCCAGATGCATCCCCACCACGCGCCCCAAGGCTGACAACACCGGGGCGCCCGCCGCTCCGCTCAGGTCCACCTTGGCGTTTTCGCACAGGTAGCGAAGCTCGTTGGGCGTCGCCGACACGACGCGCCCCGGCTCCATCCCGGTGACTTGCGTGCCGGCGTATTTGAGCAGTATCCATATCCGGTCCCCGGCCAGCACCGGGGCGGAGTCCAGTTGCAAGGCCGGTTGCAGCCCCGGCTCGGGCGGCAGCGCAAACAGCGCAAGGTCACGCTCCGAGCCTCGCTGGTCGGAGGGTCGCGCATCTTCGATAAACACATAGGACCGGGCCAGCACCACCACGCGGGGATCGGTGCAGGACACGCCGGCCAGCGCCATGACGATGCGGGAGATGTCCATGGGCTTCATCTGCACGTCCAGTCCGCCCGCCGGGCCTAGCAGCGAATGGCTCGTCACCAGATAGTGGAGATGGGTCCGCGGGTCGCGCAGGCGGAACGCGGTGCCCGCGCTGAGAGGGAAGTCGGGGGTGAGAAAGGTGGGGCGGAACAGCACGTTGGGCGGCACTTGGGGTGTCGCGCTTTCCTCCGGTGGCGCGGGCGCATCGGGCGCGCCGGCAGAGAGTCGCGGCGGCAGGGCCGTCAGCAACGCGAGAAAAAGCAGGCACAGGGTGGCGCGACGCATGAGGGAAATTCTGAAAAATTCACCGCGAAGGATGCGAAGGGCGCGAAGGAAGGGAGGGAGCCGTTCGGCTCTTTGCGTTCTTCGTGTCCTTTGCGGTTATAAAAATCATTTCATGACTTTGTGGTCAAAATAATGGTTTGTTTTTATAACCGCGAAAATCGCCAAAGGGCGCGAAATTTATGGAAGGTTTGGCATTTCGCGCGTTTTCGCGTCCTTTTGCGGTTGAATTAATGGTTTGTTTTTATTGAGCAGAAGGAAATGAGGAGAGACGAAGAATGTATTTTTATGGGTTTCTTGGTTTCCTTTGTTTTCTTCTGTTCAAAATAATGGTTTGTTTTTTATCTCACACAAGGGCGCGGAGGCGCAATGCGCCGGGGAGTGCGGCATTGTAATCCATTCTTTTGTGTCTTTGCGCCTTTGTGTGGGATAAAGGTTTTTTTAGAAGCCCGGATTGTTCCGGATTTATTATAAATAACTGATGTTATGCGCAGCTTTTGTCGTAGCGCAGACTTCCGAGTCTGCTTCAGGGCTGTTCCGAGTCTGCTTCAGGGCGGGCCTTTGGCCCGTCAGCAGGTTTGGAAACCTGCGCTACACAAGCAGCGCGTAACATCAGTAAATAATCCGCGGCGCTCCGGGGGAAACGTCACCAGCTCAGGCCGGTGCCGATGAAGCCCCAGAGTTTGTCGGTGGCGTCGCGACCGGCGAGATGGCCGTGGGCGCGGCCGTATTGGAGGCCGCCGGTGGCGGAAAGCAGCTTGCTGAAACGGACGGTGACGCTGGCGACGGCGCCGAAATAAGTCCACTGGTCCTTCACGTTCGGGGCGTCCAGGTCGGGCAGGAGATTGTCCGAGTGGGAGACGCCGAGGTGCATGCTGAAATCCGCCGTCGCCTGGTAGCGGTCGAGGTGGAAGGGCAGGCTGTAGGCGGTCGCGGCCTCGAAGGTGCGGGTCTCAAGGCGCATGTCGTAATCAATACGACCGGCGACGGTCCAGCCCGGCACCGCCTTCGGGAGCACTTCGCGGCTGGCGCCGAGCGAGAGTTCGCAGGAGGAGCCGGTCTCGCCGGCATCGGTGTCGGCCTCGGGGTAGAGGTAGGCGGTGAGGCCGGCGTCGAACTGCACGCCCCAGAGGCTGTGGCGGTAGCCGGCGGTGAGGTCGAGTTCGTTGTTGTAGTCGTCGTGGAAGGGCTGGTTGAGCCAGCCTCCGATGCGGAAGCCGTTGCCGGCGGATTCATACCCGGCGGAGACCTGCAAGGCTTGGCGGGATTGCTGGACGCCGCGAAACAGGTGTTTGCCGGCGTAGCGGATTTCGGCGGAGCCGGTCCATTGGGCGGCCTGCTGCGCACTGAGCGTGGCGGAAGCGAGGGCGATGATGATGAGCGAAAGGGCGAATTTTGCGGTTTTCATGATTTGGTTGTTTTCTGGATGGGCGATGGAGAGCGTTTCGGTCCGTTTTCAACCCGCATTCAAAGGGCAGCCCGGCGAGGAGGGCGGGGCGAGGCCTCCGTCCGGCGCGCCGCGACAGGCCGGCGCGACCCGGCGGGGGCGTCTCGCCCCGCCTTGGGCCGGCGGCAATGGCGCGCACCGGGACGGCTCGCCTTGCTTTTTGCCGGCGGCATTTTGTGTCCGTTTGAATGCGTGTTGGAATACGTTCACCACAAGGGCGACAAGGGCGCCAAGGGGCGGCGGGTCGGCACCCGGCAGGGTGTCGCCGGGCGTTCGTGCTGTTCAGGGGCGCTTTGAAAAGGGGCCGAAGGCGGACGGGAGTCCCCGGAGAGGTCTCCCGGCGTCCGGCTTGTGGAATTTGGATTTTCCAAGGCACCTTTAAAAAGTTCCTTTGCGCCTTTGTGGTGGGTGGAGCCGTGGTGTTTGCCGGGATTTACCAGCTGTAGTTCACGCCGCCGCGGAGGATGACCTCCTTGAATTGGTGGCCGGTGGCCATTTCGGCGTTGATTTGCACTTTTTCGTCGAGCCGGCGGGCGTAGCCGCCGGCCAGGCCGGTCTCGCCGTCGTAGTAGGCGATGCCGAATTTGACCGCGTTGCGCCGTCCCGGCTCGATCACCGGCGTTTGCAGGGCCGCGGCCATGGAGATGCCGCGACGAAGTTTTTCGATGGCGCGGGCGTTGGCTTGGATGCCTTGCAGGAGGGGGTTTTGGTCGTAGCCTTGGAGGGTGTTGATGCGGTCGGTGAGGCGCGTCTCCAAGTCGTCGATGCGGTCGTTCAACTCGCCTTTGGCGGTGTCGATGCGGGCCTGCACGGCGTTTTTGCCGATCACTTCGTCGCCGTTGAAGCCCTCGGCGTCAACGAGCAGTTTGCTGCCGTTGGTGACGTGGAGGTCGGTGGCGGCGCCGCCGGTGTCGCGGGCGAAGAGTTGCTGGCGTATGACGGTGACGCCGTCGGCGTTGACGGCGGCGACTCTGGCGGTGACGAGCGAACTGTCGCCGATGAGGGTGTCGGTGATGGTGTTGTTGTTGGCGTCGAGGTCATTGACGCCAACGGTGCTCTGGCGGGTTCCGGAGGCGATGAGGAGCGTGCGTGCGTCGATTTCCTGATCGATTTTGGTATTGAGGTCAGTCATGTCCGCTTGGTGCGTGGCATCGAGGGTGTCGATGCGGGCGTTGAGGCCGTCGTCCAGCGTGGTGATGGCGTCGGCGATGTTGGTAACGGTGGCCGTGCCGTTCGTGTTCGTGCTGGTGACGCTGAGGCTCCAGCCGGTGATGGTGCCGTCAGTGCCGAAGGAGGCGCCGCCGCCGAGGATGCCGGCGACGCTGGTGCCGGTGTTGTAAAGCTGGCCGGTGGTGACGGCGTGGCTGCCGGCGGCGGTGATGTCCGCGGCGGCGACTTGGCTGATGGTGCGGTTGCCGACGGCGACGGTGTCGTCCTCGTCCGTCACGGTGCCGGCGCCGAGGGCGATGGAGTTGTTGTGGTCGGCGAGGGCACCCGCGCCGAGGGCGATGGAGTTGTTCTCGTTGGCGCGGGCATCCGCGCCGAGGGCGATGCCGTCCCCGGCCTGATCGCTGACGAGCGCCCCGGCACCGAGGGCCACGGCGCCGGCGGCACCGGCCATGGCGCCGCTGCCGA
>JAIRTK010000318.1 GCA_031254955.1 Opitutaceae bacterium | reverse complement strand
GCGAGCCAGCGTTTGCGCGAGTCCATCGGCAGGCCGCTGGGCACAAAAAACGTGCCCGGCCCGGCGCCGGCAAGCAGGCGGGGCAGGATATCCGGCTCCGCGCCGCTGGCGATGAACACACCGCAGCCGGCGCGCACGGCCAGTTTCGCGGCGGCGATTTTCGAAATCATCCCGCCGGTCGCGGTCTCGCTCATGGTGCCGCCGGCCATCGCCTCGATCGCGGGGGTGATTTTCGCGACCACAGGCACGATTTTCCCCGTGCCGCGCATGTCAATGAGGCCGGGCGCGGTGGAGAGGATGACGAGGTGTTGCGCGCCGGACAGGCTGGCGACCAGGGCGGAGAGCGTGTCGTTGTCGCCGAACTTGATCTCGGCGGCGGAGACCGTGTCGTTTTCGTTGATGACCGGGATGGCGCCGTAGCCGATGAGTTGGCGCAGGCAGTCCTTTACGCCGAGATGGCGATCGCGCAGGCGCAGGTCGTCGTGCGTGAGGAGGACTTGCGCGACGGCCAGTCCGTGCGGGTCGAACCCGCGCTGCCAATACTGCATGAGCAACGACTGGCCGACGGCGGCGCAGGCCTGTTTTTTCGAGACATCGCGCGGTTTTTTCGCGAGGCCGAGGCGCCCCATGCCGAGGCCGACCGCGCCGGAGGAAACCACGATGATCTCGGTGCCGGCGGCGCGAAGCGCGGCGAGCTGGGAGCAGATGGCGGCGATGCGTTCCGCATGCAGTTGGCCGATGCCGGAGGTGAGGACGCCGGTGCCGAACTTGACGACGATGCGCTTCGGAAGGGTTGAAAGTTTCATGCGAGGTTCGCGAAAAAGGACCAGCATCCCCAATCCCGCAAAAAAACCAATGCGGAAAAACGGCGCCGCGTCCCGCGCGAATTTCCGCTTTCTTAATTCTTAATTTTTAATTCTTAATTCCCGCTCGATGCCCATCCGCCTCCACGACTCGCTCACCCGCACGACCCGCGAACTCGCCCCCGCGCAACCCGACGGCGTTTTCCGTTTCTACAACTGCGGCCCCACCGTTTACGCGCCCGCCCACATCGGCAACTTCCGCACCTTCGTGGTCAACGACCTCATCCGCCGCCTCCTCGAACTCGAATTCGGCCCGGAAAAAATCCGCCACGTCCGCAATATCACCGACGTTGACGACAAGACCATCCGCCGCTCCCGCGACGAGCAGCGCCCCCTCGCCGATGTCACCCGCCAGTGGACGGAAAAATTCCACGCCGACTGCGACGCCCTCAACTGCCTCCGCCCCCACGACGAACCCCGCGCCACCGATCCGCGTTTCATGCGCGAGCAAGTGGACATGATCAACATCCTCCTCGAAAAAGGAAACGCCTACCGCGCCGCCGACGGCTCCGTCTATTTCAAAGTCTCATCCTATCCGGGCTACGGCGCGCTCTCGCGCGTCCGGGAACGCGAACTCAAACCCGGCACCGCCCTCGCCGGCAAACCCGAGGCCGCCGCGCACGACTCCGACGAAAAAGAAGACGGCTCCGACTTCGCCCTCTGGAAAGCCCGCAAACCCGACGACGGCGATGTCCAATGGCCCGGCCCCGCCGGCGCCGCCGCGGGCCGTCCCGGCTGGCACATCGAGTGCAGCGCCATGAGCAAGGCGCTTCTCGGCCCCACCATCGACCTCCACACCGGAGGCGTCGATCTGCTCTTCCCGCACCATGAAAACGAAATCGCCCAAAGCCAATGCTGCAACGACGCCGAGTTTTCCCGCCACTGGTATCACAGCGAACACCTCCTCGTGGACGGAAAAAAAATGAGCAAATCGCTCAACAACCTCTACACACTCGACCAGCTTCGCGACCTGGGCCACGGCCCGATGGCCCTCCGCTACGCGCTCCTCGCCGGACACCCGCGCAAACAACTCAACTTCACCCTCGATTCGCTGCGCGCCGCCGAGAAAAACCTCGCCGCGCTCCGCGCCTTCGCCGCCACGCTCCCCCCGGCCCCTCCGCCCGGCGCCGCCCCCCCCGGCGCGCTCGAACCCGTCCTGGAAGCCCTCCGCGACGACCTCAACACCCCGGCCGCCCTCGGCGCGCTTTTCACCGCCGTCAACCGCGGCGCCGCCGCGACGGGCATCGACGCCCCCGCCTTCACGCGCATCCTCTTTGCCCTCGGCCTGAAACTCGACGCGCCCGCCGGGCCGAAACCCGAAGTCCCCGCCGAAGTCGCCGCCCTTGCCGAACAACGCTGGACAGCCAAAAAAGCGAAAGACTTCGCCGCCGCCGACCAACTCCGCGCCCGCCTCGCCGCCGCCGGCTGGGCCATGCTCGACGGCAAGGACGGCTACAAACTGGAACCCGTGAAAAAATGAGCCGGCAACTTTCTGCTTCCGTTTTGATGCGCGCCCCTTAGCGTGCCTCCCTTTCGCCCCGGAGAGGTGGCAGAGTGGTCGAATGCGCCTGACTCGAAATCAGGTGTGCCGGCAACGGTACCGTGGGTTCGAATCCCACCCTCTCCGCCAGTTTCTTACCTATGAAAACCCGCGTTTCTCCTATGGGGAACGCGGGTTTTTCGTGCCTCAAAAGATCGTGATAATCAGAAAATCCATCGTTTTTTGTGTCCGTTTCTTTCCGCTTGCATCCGGTTAAAAATGTAGAATAGAACGTAAACCATGAGCTATACGTCCGACCCCAAAGAGACCTGCCTGCTCTGGCGCGAGAACAAAAACGGCACCAAAACGGCTTACTTCCGCAAAAAAATCAGCGGCAAAGACAAGTGGCAGTCACTCGGTGAACTCGCCCCCGAAGACGCCCGCGCCGTCGTGCGCAAGTTGCGTCGTGACTCCGCGCTCGAGGACATCGAAAAGCGCCTCGGCTACGCGTCCAAACGCTCCGACATTTCCACCTTCGCCGAGCTTTTCAAAGCCTACGACGCCTATTGCGCCGGCATCGACATCGAACCAAACACCGTCAAAAACAACCGGAATAGCGCCTCTCTCATCGTGCGCCGCGTCATGGGCGGCGGCTTCGATGTGGACGCCGCCCGCGTGAGCGTGTTCACGGCGCAGCTCCTGCGCGATTTCTCGGCCGTCACCATCGCCGCGCGCAAGGCAAAATGCGCCAAGAAGAAACTCCCCGAGGAAGAGCAGCGCCGCCAAATCGAGTCCGCCCAGCGCACCATCCGCTCAACCGTCCGCCAGGCGCGCAGCCTGTTTGCCCGCGCCGCGCTTTCCAGCACGGCCTACCAGCGCCTCTCGCTCCCCGACCTCTCCGAAGCCATGCGCACCGTTGTCGGCGAGTCCTCCCTCGTCGCCTACGAGCCGCCGCCCGCCGCCGTCGTCGAGCGCATCGCCGCCGAAGCCGCCGCGCTCAAGGCCGCCAACCCCGGCCTCTGGCTCGCCCTCAACCTCGAAATCAACGCCGGCCTGCGCCGGGGCTCCGCCCGCTTCGCCCGCTGGGAGTGGTTCAGCGACAACGGCAAGGATCGCGACGGCAACCGCTGGGTGGACCTCCGCGTGCTCGTGAGCAAAGGCGGTGAAAGCATCGTGCGCTTCGACGCCGGCCTTTACGAGGAAATGCTCGCCGTGAAAGCGGACGGGCACGCCGGCGCCGACTTCATCCTGCCGGGTGCCACGGTCGAGGACCGCGATGCCCTCTGCAAAGCGCTCGTGCCCTGGCTGCGCGAGCGCGGGCTCGACCGCCGCCAGCCGAATCACGAACTGCGCAAGCTCTACGGCGACCAGAAATACCGCGAGCACGGCGCCACCGAGGCGCAGCGCGCCCTCGGACACTCCGACAGCAAGCTCACCAGCAAGGTTTACGCCTCCGCCCGCTCGACTAAATCGCTGCGCGTGGCGTGAGGCGCGCCTACTTGGATGCTCTTTCGGTTGCTGCCTTTATTTCCTCCGCGCGCTCGACCACCTCGCGGCAGTCATAGGCGTTGTGGACAACAAGCGCACGCTTGTAAATTTCACCGGAGTCCTGAGCCGTTCTCTAAAACCTACTCAAATGCGCTCACGCACACCGATGTTTAGTTCCTGCTTCGTCGAGGCCGCATGGCGTGTCCGGCGAACCGGACACGCCAGAGGCGAAGAACTCTCCACAGGCTGGCACCGTGGAACTCACGGCAAGCTGTTCAAGGTTGATGGCGGCGTTCAGGTCACGGTCGTGACGGGTGCCGCAGGATTCGCAGACCCACGACCGCCTGCCCAGCGGGAGGCGCTTGGTTTTCGCGCCGCACGCCGAGCAGATTTTGGACGAGGGGAAAAAGGTGCCGGCGACGACAATACGTCCGCCGCGCCACGCGGCCTTGTAGTCGCACTGCCGGCGAAACTCGGCAAAGGCGGCGTCCATGATGCTTTTCGACAGATGCCGGTTCTTCACCATGCCGCGCACGTTCAGCGTTTCGACGCCGACAATCGAAAAGGTTTTGGTCAGCCGGTCGCTGAGCTTGTGCAGCCAGTCGGCGCGGACGTTCGCGGCCCGCGCGTGGATGCGCGCCACGCGCCGCCGCGCCTTCTCCCGGTTCCTGCTCCCGCGCTTGCGCCGCGAGAGCGCCTTTTGCGCCCGGCGAAGCTGCCGCTGCGCCTTGCGCAAAGCGCGGGGAACCTCGTGCCGCTCCCCGTTGGACAGCACGAACTCCCGCGTGCCCGCGTCCACGCCAATCGTGCCGCCGTCCGGCGGCGAAGCCGGCGCGTCATTGGGCACCTCGACGGCGATGCTGGCGAACCACCGGTCCGCCGTGCGCGATACCGTCACCGACACCAGTTTCGCATCCGGGTGGCGCAGGGGCTCCCGCATCCGCAGCGTGCCAATGACGGGCAATTGTATCCGATTCTCAAATACCTTGAACGTCCCCGCCGAGCACTTGAAGCTGTCATGGATGCCGCGCTTCTTGAACACTGGGCGCTTGGCGCGCCCGGCGAAGAAGTTCGCGAAGGCCTTGCCGAGGTTGATGACCGCCTCCTGCGGCGCGCACTTCGTCACATCCAGCATCCACGGAAAGCGCTCGCGCTTGATCGCGTTCAATTCCCGCCGCAAGGCCAGCTGGTTCGGCTTGGGCTGCGAAGGATCGGCTTTATGCGCCTCGTAAAGCTCGTTCCATCTCGCCAGCGCCCAGTTGTAGGCAAACCGCGCGCAGCCGGCGGCCCGGGCAAGGGCTGTCGCCTGCCGGTCGTTCGGGTCCAGCGCGATTTTATGCACCTTGTGCATGCCGGGCCTCCTTTTCAATTCCCTCGATGAGCCTTTTGTTTTTATGCGAGCGCGAACCGTAGAGCCTCGCGGAAAAAACCCATTCCACGCGCGGCTTGCAGTGGCAGGCCATGCCGCTGGTGACGTGCTCCCGTTCGTCGCGGAGCGGCACGACATGCACCTCCGTTTCGGTTTCAAAGGCTCCCCGCATCGTGTCACCGCTGATCCACCATCAATTCCAGCATGCCGCGCTTCATCCTGCTGAAGGGATGATCCACGTAGGGGCGGTATTGCCCGCCCATCAAAAGCAGCACATCCGCATCGCTGATGCCGGCCGCCTTGAGCGCAAACAGCACCGGCGCGTCATCCACGCCCAGCCGCTTCGCCGCCGCGATGTCGCGTGAGAAATCCTCATGGAGCTTCCGCCGGGCGGCCTCCATGCGCTGCTTCGCCTCCGCCCTTTCCTTCGCCGTCACCGTGCCCTTGCGATCGCGCACCTCCGTGAAAATCAGCTCAGCCTCGCGCCGGGCTCCCGCAAAGCGTTTCGCCTTGGTGCGCAGCCCCTGTCCGACATCGAGCGACATGCTGCGCGCGCCCGTCGCCACAGCGCCTATCTCACTGTCCAGATCGTAGGCCCGCCCGCTTTTCGCCTCCACGCGCCCCGTCGCGCCCATGAAGATGCGCCGCCCCTGCGTGTGGAATCCCGGCGCAAACGTGCGCCACGCATGTCCCGCGTAATCCCCCGCCCGCCGCGTGAGCGATTCCTGGGGATTGGCGATCTGCCGGCCCTGGTCGTCGCGGTTGCGCGCCAGGTCGAGCGCCAGCTTTGTCACCAGCCCCTCGCCGCCAAACGGCTCGAGCGCCTCGCGCCCCGCCTCCATCGCGGCCTGTTGCAGACTGTCGCCATTGAGCGCCGCGGTAAGCGGCTTCTTGAAATAATTCCACGGGTCCAGGTAGCTGGCGTCCACCAGCTTGAACCGCCCCTTGCCATCGTTCCCCAGGTGGTAGAGATCGGCGTTGCGGTTCCACTCCGGCAGGTAGCGGCGCAGGTCCTTCTCATCGTCACCGTCCACCCCCGCCAGCCAGCGCGTGAGCGCGGACAGCGCGGCCGGCAGCGTCGCCACCGTGATCAACCCCGCCAGCCGCTTCGCCCCCATGAGCTTCACGCGCGGGTTGCCGCTGGCCAGGTCCTTGAAAGCGTATCCGATGGTGTGATACGTCACGCGCGCCACCTCGCTGGGGAAGCTCAGAAAGGAGCCCGTCAGCCCCACGCGCCGCCATGCCTGCCCCGCGCGCGGGATGAGCGAGTAGGTGGGCAGCGTGTTGCGCACCCGCTCCGCGGCGATCCTGTCCACCTGTTCCGCGCTCCATGCCGGCTCCGCCGCCGCCCACGCCCGCCGTTCGTTCTCAAAGGCGTAAATCTTGAAAATCTCGTCATTGAGCTGGTAGAGCCGCGCCGCCACCTGAAACGGCGCCTTCGCCGCGCGTTTCAGCCGCCCGTCCACCCATGGCTCGATCTCGCCCATGCGCCCGCCCGCGTCATTGAGCGCCTCGCGCAGTTCGCCGGCGTTCACGCTTTCACCTATGATGCCCAGTCGCGCCAGCCGCGCCACATAGTCCCGCGCCGCCGGTGTGTCGCCGCCGCGGCCCAGCCCCAAGTCGGCGCGCACCGCCGTCCACACCTCCCTGGCCGCATCCGCCCGCCAGTGCCCGTTGGCGACGAGAAAGCCGACATTGCCCGCCAGATTGCGCGTCTGCGTCATGGGCGAAAGCACGGTCTTGCTCACCTTGGCCAGCCCGTTCACCCGCAGCCACCACCGCCACACGTGGTTTCCGAAATCGTCAAGCTGCTGGTTGAATGCCCGGGCGATTTCCGGCGTCGTGTAGAGTCCGGCCAGAGGCTCCATCACCTTGCTGCCCTCCGCCGCGATGGGCGTGTTCATGTCCCCGTAGGCATCCGCGCGCAGCCAGCCCTGCGCCAGCCCGGCCCTGCGCGTCTGCTGGAGAAACCCGTGCGTCTCCAGCACCTGCGCGGCCTTGGTCACGCTGCGCAGGTAGTTCACGCGCGGGTCGTGATACTCGCCCATCAGCTCGCGGATTTCCGGCGCGATCTCCTTGCGCTTGGTGAAAATGCGCAGGTCCATGCTGTTCCTGTCGCCCGGCGCGGTGAAAAACGCCGCCGGCGAGTCCGTGTTCAGGATTTCACCCAGCACTCCGCGCACCCGCTCCGGGTCCACCGGCTGGCCGCCGTTGCGCGCCCGCAGCTCCGCGTCCACGTAGCTCGCCGCCCGGTTGTAAACCTCGCGCGGCACCTTTTTCGCCCAGTTCGGATCGTCAAATTTGCGGTAGCTCCGGTGCAGGTAGAAGCCGATGTTGCCGTCGATGCGCGCGGCCAGCTCTCCATCCACCACGCCCTCGCGCACCAGCCTGCGGCTGAGCGTGTCGATGTGCAGGCGCATCTGCCCGATGGGCGCGCGCAGCCGGGCGTCGAGCACGTCCGGGCTCAGCCGCCCGCCCAGCACATCGTCGATCTGCCGCAGTTGAGCCGGTGTCATCGCCCCGTAACCGCCATAAACCGCATGCACCGCCCGGTCGAGATCGCGCACCGCAAACCCCGCCATCTTTGTGATGGCGGTCAGCCGTCCGCTCTTGTCCACCTTCGCCTTCCATGCCGCGGCCGGCATGCCACCCGCGCTGGTAAACCAGCGCCTCACCCACTCCCGCGCCGCCTTGCCCCGGTCCTTCGCTCCGCCTGGCAACGGCGCGCGCCGGGCAAAGTAAATGTCCGGGTTCCCCGCCGCGAACGCCCCGCTGTTGCCCGTGGCCGATTTGATGTTAGTGTTATCAAAAACAACGGCCACCTTTACGAATCCCGTTTCGTCCCGTGCCAGTAATCCATCATAACGCCCGGCTTCATTGGCATCCAAAAGCGCGTCCCTCGAATACTCGGAGGCGGCGATTATCTTGGGATTTCTCAGCGCAAGGAAGACTTTGACGATTCTGGCATCCTTTCCGGCATAAATGCGGGCATCAGAACTGTATTGGGTAAAAAAGAACATGTTCCCAAACCGTTTGCTTGGCTGGAACGTGTCAAAATCCGCGCGGGTTCCGTGTGCCAGTTGCAGCGGCTCCCCGTTCTCGTCCACCACCTTAGAGACGCTTTCC
>JAIRTK010000286.1 GCA_031254955.1 Opitutaceae bacterium | reverse complement strand
GCGCCACCTCAAAGCTGTTGCCCGGGCTTCCAGCACCACGATGTCGCTGGCGCGCAGGTGCCGCGCGGCCCACACTTCGATTTTGGAGACCGGCGGGCGACAGAGCTGCTCGTGGGCGTCAGTCACAACTCGGTGATGAACTGGGTGCTCAAGGCGGTTGAGGGCAGGATGCTCGCGCCTGTCGCCCCGGAGGAAGTCAGGGTTGTGGAGGTGGACGAACTGGGGACTTATGTTGAGGGAAAAAAGAGGACTGCTGGCTGTGGTGGGCAGGTGATCGTGCTCCCAAGAAGGTCTGCGGATGGGTGCTGGGCGATCGTGGAACCGAAACGATCCGGCGCTTGGATGCGCACCTTTCTCAGATCGGGCACCTCCGCTACTGCACCGATTTCTGGCCTCCCTATGGCGTCATCTTTGAAAAGCGCAACCTTTGACAAGGCAAGACGCACACTTTTATAATAAAAAACCTTAGAGGGTGTCGTCATAAGATTAGCTTGATGAAGCAAACCAAGCAGAGTTAGAAGGGAAGGCCTATGGAAGCAGACTATCACCGCGCCCTAGTGACTGGGTCGGGCCTGCACGCCTTTTGGAAAATCCGATCTCTGGGTATCAGGCTCTTGCTTTCCCATCACTCCTGAAAAAAGCGAAATCCGCTCTCGAACAGACGAAGTCGGGCTAAATCGGCATGAGTCGATTTCAATCGATTTAAGTCGATATAATTCGCGCCGAGGCCACGCCACGGCCACGGCCACGGCGCGGCTTCGGTCACGGTCTTGGCGCGGCCCTTTCGCGCAATGGCGAAGGGAAAATCCCGTTTGGAAACGGCATCGTTTGGAAACAGTATAAGAAAACGGGAACGATTTTTTGGAGGCCGCGTTGACACCCCGGCGCGCACGGGCGAGGCTCGGCACAATCATTTTCTCATGCCCGACTCCGCCGACAACTCCGCCGCCGCCACTACCGCGACCGCCGCCACTGCTGCCAACGCCGCTACCGCTGCCGACACCAGTGCCAGCGCCGCTACCGCCGCCAACACCACAGTCGCAGGCACCGCTGCCGCCGCCACTGCCACCGATAGCACCGCCGCCCAGTCTCCTTTTGATTCCATCGAGTCCGCCATTCAGGACATCGCCGAGGGCAGGCTCATCATCGTCACCGACGACGAGAACCGCGAAAACGAAGGCGACCTCATCATGGCCGCCGAGAAGGCGACGCCCGAGAAGGTCAACATGATGATCCGCTACGGCAGCGGCATCGTCTGCGTGCCCACGCTCGAACCGCAGCTCCGCCGGCTCGGGCTTGGCCCCATGGTGCAGCAAAACCGCGAGGCGCGGCGCACCGATTTCACCGTGAGCGTGGACGCCGCCGACGGCATTTCCACCGGCATCAGCGCGCATGACCGCACGCGCACCATCCGCATCCTCGCCGATCCGGATTCGGGCGCCGACCAGCTCGTGCAGCCCGGCCACGTCTTTCCGCTGCGCGCGCGGCCCGGCGGCGTGCTCGAACGCGCCGGGCACACCGAGGCCGCGGTCGATTTCGCGCTCCTCGCCGGGTTGCGCCCGGTCGGCATCCTCTGCGAACTCGTCAACGACGACGGCACCGTGCAACGCCTCCCCGAGCTTGTCAGGTTCAAGGAAAAATTCGGCCTGCGCATGGTCTCCATCGCGCAACTCATCGAGTATCGCGTGCGCCGCGATCTCCTTGTCGAGCGCGTTTGCGAGACGCCGTTCCCGTCCGCGCACGGGGATTTCACCCTGCATGTGTTTCGCAACAAGATCGACGGACGCCACCACTACGCCATCGTCGCCGGCACGCCCGGCCCCGAGCCTACGCTGGCGCGCGTGCACAGCGCGAATCTGCTGGGCGACGTGTTGCGGATGCGCGGCACGGACAGCGCGCGCGTGCTCGACGCGTCGCTCGCCGCCATCGCGCGCGAGAAGCGCGGCGTCGTGCTCTACATGGAGCCGGACGATTCTGGCGCGCACAGGGTCGAACGCCTGAAGGCCGCGACCGGGGACCCGCATTCGCCGATGAGCTTCCGCGACTACGGAGTCGGCGCGCAAATCCTGATCGCGCTCGGCCTGGGCAAGATCCGCCTGCTCACGAACAACCCGCGCAAGGTGGTCGGCCTCGACGGCTACAACCTCGAAATCGTCGAACAGGTCGCCGTGTGAGGCGAAAAAAACAAGGACTGCTCCCTGATTTGAAGGTTTTCGCTTTTTAACCACGGTGCCTCGTCCGAGTGTCTGTAAGGCTGACGCATCGGGAAAGACGGGGTGATTTTTGCCCGCACTTTCCGTTTTTGCCAGCAAACCACCGCCACAACGCATACGATGGCCACACTGTGCCTGTGGCGGCAATCGGCGGCATTTTTAAGCAAGCAAGGTTTTTCAAAGAACAAAAGCTGGCGCCACCCCCAGTCGTGCCGTTCGCCCGTGAGCAATCCGTCCCCCGCTGAAAACCACTCGCTGTGCCTCGACTCGCGAGCATACGCATCAATTCCGCGTCACGCCTCCATCGGTGTTCGCCCGCCCAAATGCTGATGCGGACGCACTGCGTTATACCAAAACGAAAAATCCCCGTGCGCGCCCCCC
>JAIRTK010000188.1 GCA_031254955.1 Opitutaceae bacterium | reverse complement strand
GTCGGCTTCAAGCAAGCGGACGGAACACTCCGGTTATTCGGGTGGGGCGGGCATGGCGGAGTGTTGTTGCCCTCATTGGATGCCTCAAAGCCTGTGAGCACTGACTTGAGGACGCATGGCATACTTTTTTTTGGGTCTTGGCTGAGCAGCTTGCCTGCTCCGGCATTCTCCTACGCCCCCCTCTCCAAGGTTTTCCCCGAAAAACGCCCCGCCGACGCCGTCGTCCTGCTCGACGAAACCACCGGCCTGCGCCACTTCCGCCAGGCCAACGGCTCCGCCGCGCGCTGGCTCGAACGGCCCGGCGGCGTCATCGAAATCGACCCGAACGCCGGCTCGATTTTCTCGCGCCAGGAATTTGGCGACGCGCGCATCTATCTGGAATTCCGCCACGCGCTCAACCGCGAAAGCCTCGGCGCGCGGCGCGGCAACAGCGGCATTTACGTGATGAACACCTACGAAGTGCAGCTCGTGGACAGCTTCGGCGAGGAACCGGGCGAGGTTTCCGAAGGCGCCGTTTACCACATCGCCGCGCCCGCCGCCTACGCCGTCGCCGCGCCCCTCGAATGGCAGTCGATGGAAATCGAGTTCCGCGCCCCGCGCTTCGACGCGGCGGGCAACAAAACCGCCAACGCCCGCCTCACCGCCTGGCAAAACGGAATCCAAATCCACGACGACATCGAAGTGCCGAACCCCACCGCCGCCAGCGCCGCCAACGGACGCAAACTCAAGGACAAACGACCGCCCCAGCCGCTGATGCTCCAGAACCACGGCAACCGCGCCCAATTTCGCAACATCTGGGTCGCGCCACTGCCCGCCCCCTGATGCGCGTCCGAGGCCGGCCAGTGCCCGGCGCCGCGCTTTCCCCCCTTTCCATCACGGTGTTTTTTTTCGCCCTTATTCCCGCCAAGCCCCGGCCACCTTTATCCATTTTAGTCATCCAGATAATTATTACTTGCCCGTCCGGCTCCGCTATTGCAAACACACCGAATGCCCATTCAGTCTGCCGGTCCCGGTTGGCCTTGAAGCCCGCCGCTCCGGCCCGATTCCCATCCCATCCTACCCATGACCAACACAGAATCAACCACCTCCGGTTCCTCATGCTGCTGCCGGTGCCTGCCCTCGGGCGCATCGCTTGGCTTCATTGTCCTGCGCCTCTGGCTCGCAGTCCGCGCCCTGCTCACCGCGCTCGAAAAATTCTCCGGCACCGCCAAAAAAGAACTCACCGACCAGTTCGGCGCCATCGGCGAGGTCGAAAGCAAGGTTTATGGACTTTCCCACTACCACGGCATGGCCCCCTCCCTCGAGGAAGGCCTTCGCGCCGAGCCGCTCATGCCCGGCTGGATGCTCACCGCCTACGGCTACGCCCTCGGCCCCATCCTCATCATCCTCGGCATCGCCCTCCTGCTTGGCGTCGCCACGCGCCTCACCCTCTTCCTCATGGGACTGGTGTATGTGTCCCTCACCGTTGGCATGATTTTGCTTGGCGGCCAAAACGAAATCCTCGGCACCTCCATGCTCGGCGTCCACGTCATCATGATCGCCCTCGCCCTCAAATGGGTTGAGCACGACCGCTGGTGCCTCTGCAAAAAATGCTGACCCGTCCGCCGGCGCCCGCCCGCGCCGGCGCCGCCGCCGGCGCTCCCGCCGCCGGCCCAACCGCAACCGCCCACTCTCCGCCGCCCATGCCCGACCAACCGCCTCCCGCCGCCGCAAGCGGCACCGCCTCCTCCACCCCGCTCCTCTCCCGCCGCCGCTTCCTCGCCACCGGCGCGATGGCCGGCGCGGGCCTCGTGCTCGCCCGCGCGCCCTTCGCCATCGCGCAGCCCGGACGCTCGCCCAACTCCGAACTCAACCTCGCCCTCGTCGGCCTCGGCGCCCAAGGCCGCATCCTGATCGACGCGATGCTCAACATCCCCGGCCTGAAATTCCGCGCCATCTGCGACATCTGGCCCTACGCCCAGCAATACGGACGCAACAAACTCAAGAAAGCCGGCCATGACGTAAACGTTTATGCCGACCTCGACGACCTCCTCGCCAAGGAAAAGGACCTCGACGCCGCCATCATCGCCACCCCCGACTTCTGGCACTCGCCCCACACCGTCGCCTGCCTCCGCGCCGGCCTCCACGTGTATTGCGAGAAAATGATGTCCAACACCATCGAAGGCGCCCGCAAAATGGTCGAAGCCATGGACGCCTCCGGCAAACTCCTCCAAATCGGACACCAACGCCGCAGCAACCCCCGCTACCTCCGCGTCTACCACAACCTCATCCAGACCGCCAAACTCCAAGGCAAATTCGTCGGCGCCAACGCCCAGTGGAACCGCGCCGTCACCGACGACCTCGGCTGGCCCAAAGCCTTCCCCCTCAAACCCGACATCCTCGCCAAATACGGCTACCGCGACATGCACCAATTCCGCAACTGGCGCTGGTTCCGCGACCTCTCCGGCGGCCCCATCTCCGACCTCGGCGCGCACCAAATCGACATCTTCGCCTGGTTCCTCGGCGCCAACCCCTCCAGCGTCTTCGCCTCCGGCGGGGTGGATTACTACAAAAACCACGAATGGTATGACAACGTGATGGTCGTCTATGAATTCCCGCTCCCGCACGGCACCGCGCGCGCCTTCTACCAAGTGCAAACCGCCACCAGCTCCGGCGGCGGCTACTTTGAAAACTTCATGGGCGACGAAGGCAGCATCACCATCTCGGAAAACCCGAAACTCACCAAAGTCTTCCGCGAAGACCGCGCCCCCGACTGGGAACCCTGGGTGAAAAAAAACTTCCTCCACAAAGCCGCCGCCGCGCCCGAACCCGAGCAAAAAAGCGGCATGGTGGACATCCGCGAAACCAAAGCCCTCGCCGCCTACGAAGTCCCCGGCATCCTCAACAAACCCATCCACCAGCCGCACCTCGAAAACTTTTTCGACACCCTCCGCGGCGCCCCCGCCTACGACGGCAAACCCGCCAAACTCACCTGCGACGGACGCCACGCCTACATCAGCGAAGTCCCCATCTACCACGTCAACCCGGCCGCCGCCGCCCGCAAACTCATCACCTTCAAACCCGAGGACTTTGTGATCTGACCTGAACCGCGAAACCCGAAATCATTTTATGAACCGCGAAGGACACGAAGGCCGCGAAGAAAAGAAGAAGCTATAAAAAACCCACTTCGCGCCCTTCGCGGTTAAAAACCAGATTATTAAAAATTAAAATCTTCTCAAACTGCCCTGAAACTGGAATTTCCATGTTTTCTTCGCGCCCTTCGCATCCTTCGCGGTTAACCAACAACCCATCCCTCCGACCCGCCATAAAAAAATCCACCCGCTGATTTCCTTATCCACCTCCCCCGGTTTGATATTTCGCGCCCATTCGCGCCCTTTCGCGGTTAAAAACCAAATTATTAAAAATTAAAATCTTCTCAAAACTGCCCTAAAACTGGAATTTCCATGTTTTCTTCGCGCCCTTCGCGTCCTTCGCGGTTAATCTACAACCCATTCCTCCGACCCATCATGAAAAAAATCCACCTGCTGATCACCTCCGCCCTTGTTGCGATGCTCGCGTGCTCGATGAGCGCGCAGGAAAAAATGGTCCCGTTCAAGACCACGCTGCCCAAACCCAAACTCGCCGGCACGCCCGTCGCGGTGAAAGTCGCCAACCTTGAGACCGCCGACGACATCGCCAAACGCCCGCCGGTGATGCTCCCCGAAGGCGCGACCAACCTCGCGCAAGGCAAACCCGTCACCGCCTCCGACGCGTTTCCCGTGATCGGCATGCTCGAACAACTCACCGACGGCGACAAAGACTCCGACGAAGGCTGCTTCGTCGAGTTCGGCGACGGCAAGCAATGGGTGCAGATCGACCTGGAAAAAGAGGCGAAAATCTCCGCTATCGCGGTATGGCACTTCCACTCCCAAGCGCGCGCCTACAACGACGTGGTCGTGCAAATCTCCAACGACCCCGACTTCCTCGCCGGCGTGACCACCGTCTTCAACAACGACCACGACAACTCCGCCGGCCTGGGCGCGGGCAAGGACAAAGCCTACATCGACACAAACAAAGGCCGCGTCATCCCCGCAAACGCCATCGCGGGCCGCTACGTGCGCCTCTACAGCAACGGCAACACCGCCAACACCGCCAACCACTACATCGAAGTCGAAGTCTGGGGCAAATAAAGCCCCCCTCCTGTCGCACCGGTATAATCGACATAAATCGACTTGAATCGACTCAAGTCGATTTATGTCGTCACAGCCCGCCACTACCCGCCACCACCACCGCCCGCCACTGCTCACCGCCGCCTGCCGTCACCACTGTCCGCCGCCGCCCACTACCACTGCTCACCGCCACCGCCCGCTATCGCCGCCCGCTGCCACTACCCGCCGCCGCCATCTGTCGCCGCCCACCACTGCTCGTCGCCGCCGCCTGCCACTGCCCTCCCCACCGCCACCACTGCACACTGCTGCCGTCCGCCATTGCCCATCGCCGCCACCTGCCATCACCACTGTCCGCCGCCGCCGCCCACTACCACTGCTCACCGCCACCGTCCGCTACCGCCGCCCGCTGCCACTACCCGCCACCGCCACCGCCGCCGCCGTCTGTCGCCGCCCGTCACTACCCGCCGCCATCGCCTTGAGATTTGGAATTTTCCCCTCAGTGCTTTCGATCATCATCCCCGTTTACAACGAAACCCGCCGCCTCGCCGCGTCGATGGCCCGCCTGTCCGCCGCGCTACGCACGCTCGACCACCCGCATGAAGTCCTGCTCATCGTCGAGGCCAGCCCCGACGACAGCCTCGCCCTCGCCCGCGACATCGCCGCGCGGCACGCCCGCTGGCAGGCCATCGACAACGGCCCCCAACGCGGAAAAGGCCACGCCGTCCGCTCCGGCATCCGCCGCGCCCGCGGCGACATCGTCTGCTACATGGACGCCGACCTGAGCACCGACCCCGCCGCCGTCCCGCGCATGCTCGCGCTCTTCGCGCGGCATCCCGCGACCGGCGTCATCATCGGCGACCGTCGCCACCCGCAAAGCCGCGTGCTCGCCGCCCAACCTCGCGCCCGCGTGCGCCTCAGCCGTCTTTTCAATCTCTGCGTCCGAACCCTGTTCCCCGGCATCCAGACCACCGACACCCAATGCGGCTTCAAAGCCTTTCGCGCCGCCGCCGCCGCGCGCATCTTCGCCGCCCAGCGCATCGACGGCTTTGCCTTCGACGTGGAAGTGCTCGTCCTCGCCGCGCGCCTGGGCTGCGAGCAGCGCGCCATGCCCGTTGACTGGACCGACGCCCCGCACTCCACCGTCCGCGCATTCCGCCACGGCGCGCGCATGGTGTTCGACCTGCTCCGCCTGCGTCTTTCGCCGCCCCCCTGAACAAAATCCCGCCCACGGCTTCTCGACGCCAATAGACGTGTTCGCCAGCCCTGTTCTCGCCGTGATGCAAAATCCAAGGCGCGTTGACAACTGGCGGAGCCGGAAGGGAGGCCTCTCCGAAGCCTCCGCGACCACGCCTCGATTCCCCCATGAAATTTCCAATCGCGCCCCGTCCGGCGGAGGCCTCTTCAAGGCCTCCCTACCGGCGCTCCCGCGCTCACCGGCACGCTCCGTCTCGACACCGCCGCCTCGCCCGCGTCACCGGCGCGACCTAATTCCGCACCCCGCATTCCGCACTCCGAAGTGGCGGCCCGGAGGCAAGCCCTGAAGGGGCGGCAGCCTTTAGCCGTGGGTGACGAGCGCAGCGAGGAACTCGCGGAAACCCTCCATAAAAAAACGAGACCTAAAAGGGTGACAGCAAAGGATGTGCGGGTGAAGGCGAAAAGCAGGACGGCACGCGCTGCCGCCCCTCCGGGGCTGAAATCCCCGGCGCCGCGCCCACAGAGCTTGACCTTGCGTCAGGCCGCGAACGCCACCGTCCCTCCGGGGCTTTGCTTCTTCATCGAAAAGAGCGACGAAGCATAAAGGAGGGAAGATTCCGGCGGTGATGCCACTTGGAATGGTGCCCTTACTGCGCGGGGCCGCCCTGCGCCTTGCGTTCCTCGGCGGCGTGGGCGGCGGAAACGTGGACGTATTTTTCGGCCCAGCCGCGCAGTTTTTTCTGTTCCTCCTCGCCGAGCCGGCGGACGACCTTGGCGGGGG
>JAIRTK010000185.1 GCA_031254955.1 Opitutaceae bacterium | reverse complement strand
ACCTAATAAAAAATGAAACGAGCAAGAAACGCAGTGTTAAAGGTAAGCGTTTAGATGCCGGTTGGGACAATGATTACTTGCTTAAAATACTCCAGATTTAGATGCGTTCGCCCTGGGGGCGGGATGCCTTCCGCCAAAAATTCTTTCGGCCCTTGGGCTTCGCGCGCCCCAGCGTCCCGGCAATCATGATGGACGCCCCGAGGCCGAGGCGTCCGGGGCCGGCACGCTGGCGTGCAACCCGATGGGTTGCCATCCGGAGTGGAGATGGAGGCGGGTTGTGAACGGGGTTGCCCGCCCCGGACGGACGCCATTTTTCGCTCGCCCGCCGCATCCCGAGCCAAACAATCGCGCGCAGTCTTTTCCATGAGCGAAACCGTCCTCCACTGCTGGCGCACGCTTGTCCGCGCCCACCCCGAAGCCACCGCGCTCATCGACGGCGCCGACGGGCGCACATGGACCCGCGCGGCGCTCAGCGCGGCGGCCTCCGGCTGGCTCCGCGCCCTGTCCTCCGAAACCCGCGCCGCGCTTGTCCGCCGCCGCGTCATCATGGCCGAACCCAACGGCGCGCGCTGGTTCCACGTTTTCCTCGGCCTGCTCGAAGCCGGGGCCATCCCCGCGCCCGCCGATGCCAGGGAAACGCCCGCTGCCCTCCGCGCCACCGCCGCGGCTTGTTCCGCCGCCTGGCTCTGGCACGGGGGCGCGCTGGAAAGCCTCCCGCCCCCGCCCCCGACTCGCGCCCGCCGCCGCGATCTTTGCCTCGCCAAACTCACCAGCGGCAGCACCGGCATGCCCAAGGCGCTCGTTTTCACCCACGCGCAAATGCTTGCCGACGGACGCCAGCTCGCCGCCGCGATGGACATCCGCCCCGGCGATCTCAACCTCGCCGTCATCCCGCTCGGCCACTCCTACGGCCTCGGCAACCTCGTCATGCCGCTCCTCGCGCAGGGCACCCCGCTCGTCTGCGCCGCCAGCCCGCTGCCCCGCGCGCTCGCCGCCGATTGCGAACGCTGGCGGCCCACGGTGTTTCCCGCCGTCCCCACCTTGCTGCGCGCGCTCGCGCAAACCGGCGTCGCGCCCGCGTCCCTCGCCAGCCTGCGCACCATCATCTCCGCCGGGGCGCCGCTCGCGCCCGAAACCGCCGCCGCCTTCGCGCAAAAGTTCTCGCGCGGCATCCACGCCTTCTACGGTGCCAGCGAGACCGGCGGCATCACCTACGACCGCACCGGTCGCGCCGCGCTCACCGCCGGCAATGTCGGCACGCCTGTCAACGGTGTCACGCTCCGCTGGCGGCGCGGCGGACGTTTCGCCGTCGCCAGCGCCGCCGTCCTGGGATGCGGAATCTGCCCGCCGCCCGACCGCGCCGAAATCAATGCGCGCGGCGAACTCATCCTCCTCGGACGCGCCGGTCGTTTCGCCAAGATCGCCGGGCGACGCGTGAATCTCGTCGAGGTTGAAAACGCCCTCCGCGCGCTTCCCGGCGTGACCGGCGCCTTCGTCGCCGGGCATCCGACGCGCCCCGACGCGCTCGCCGCCGCAGTCGAAATCCACGGAAGGAGCGCGGACAGGGCAGACATCTCGCTTCGCTCGAAACTTGTCCGGGAAGACGCGGGAGGGAAAGTCCGCGCTCCCATGCCGGCGTCAACGCCCGCCGCCCTGCGCGCCGCGCTCGGCCTGCGCCTCGCCGCTTGGAAAATCCCCGCCCGCATCCTCGTGTTGAAAGCGTTTCCCGTCACCGCCCGCGGCAAACCCGACCGCCGGAAGCTGCTGGCCTTGCTGGAAGAACCACCGCGCTGACCGCCCTTATGGAGTGCGGTGGCGGAGGCCGTGAGGCCGCGAGGAGACCGGCGATTTGCATGGGTGGTGGTGTGGGGGGGGAGAGGGGGAAGAGGAAATTAATCACTGGGGTTACGCGGACGGAGGCATTGTGAACCATCCAACGCAATCCGTCCCCGGTAGGGAGGCCTCTCCGGGGCCTCCGCGAGAACGCTCCAATTTCCCCATGAAAATTCAAACCGCCAGCCCATAAACCGCCGGACGGCTCGGCGAGCCGTCCTCAGCCTCCCCTACCCCGTCCCGATCGAGGCACGGCGGGCCGCGGTGGCGGAACCGTATTCGCCGAGTATCCAGCGGTTCACATCGCCGACCGTGATTATGCCCAGCACGCCGGGCGGCTCGATCTCTTCGTCCAGCACCGGGATGTGACGGCAATGGTGCAGGCTGAAAAGCATCATCACCTCCTCGACCGAAGCGCGCGGCCCGACTGTCACCGGATTGCGCGTCATCGCATCACTGATGGAGGTCATGCTCGGCGTCCGTCCGCAGGAAACCACGCGGTTCATCACATCGCGCTCGGTGAAAATCCCTGCCATCCTGCCGGTATCCATCACCACGACGCAGCCCACGTGGTGCTGGTTCATGATATACACGGCCTCGGCCACGGTCACCGATGTCGGCACGGAATACACACTGGAGTCTTTTTGGTTCAATAATATGGCAACCGGGGTATTCATGGCATTAATGATGGATTCAAAAACTATAGAGAATTGTAAGTGATCACAAATTTTACACGCACTTATTTCTCTCTGTTTCCGTGGTCATTAGCGGAATAAATAAAACCACGTTACAAATTTATGACATGTTTTATAATACCGACCCCAAAGGAAACCCGGGGATTGCATTACCTGTTTACTTTCAACGAATTTTGAACAAACGCAATCGAAACCCCTGATTTCGCCGCGATGCAAAATCCAAGTCGCTTAAAACCCTTCCCGAACCCGATTTGGACTTGAGCGGCGCCTGTCGCTTTGGAGGGACGGTCTCCGTGCCGTCCGTCACGGGTAAAAGCGGACGGCACGGAGGCCGTCCCTCTCTCCCCCCAAAAAAAAGCTCTATCTCATTCGGAAGTGGCATCACTGAGGTTACGCGGAGGATCCCTTTTGAACCACCCAACGCAACCAGCCCAAGGTAGGGCGGCCTCTCCGAGGCCGCCGCAACCACGCCCCGATTTCCTCATGAAAGTTCCAGCCGCCCGTCCCGCCCGGCGGAGGCCTCGGAGAGGCCTCCCTACCGGCTTTCACCCTACCGGCGTCCTCTTTACCGGCTTCGGTCTTGCCGGCTTTGACCTGTTGTTCATGGGTTTTGAGTTGTGCATCATGGCGGAAACCGGGGTGGCTAACACGTCTATTCAAAAACAGGTCCCTGAGGCGCGGTCTGATGCAGGGCGGTCTCGCCGAGAGCGCTGATGTTTGCCGAAGAATGCCACGGCGGGTGCCTGGCTTTTCGCTTCGAGCGGAACGGCGAAACCGTCCTGCCTGCTACAAGCTAGTTCTCATCGGAAAAGGGTGGCGCACGGTTCGGGCGGGGCGGGCGGGGCGATTCCGGCGCGGGGGCTTTCAAGAGGGGGGCGGTCTCGATATGAGGAGCGTGTAGTGCGACTCGGCGGCGGGGCATTGCGGCGTGGCGAGCACGAGTTTGAGGCGGCTGCCGGACAGGGGCGGGATTTTCCATTCGAGGCACGGGCCGGCCAGATTGGTGCCGGGGGCGAGCACGCGCGGGCCGGCGTCCCATGCGGGCAGCTCGAAGCTTTTGCCGTCGCCGGTTTCGATGCGCGGGCGGATCGGGCCGGGCGCGGGGATGGCCTCCGGGGAATCGTTCAGCCACCAGAGTTGCGCGTCGAGGGTTTCGCCTTCACGCCACGCGAATTTCCGAATGCGCGCGCTCGCGAGCAGCGGGCGGCACGCGGCGGCCACGGCGGCGAGCGCGGGCTTGGGGCGCGCCGGCCACGAGACGATGCTCAGGTTCGCGGCGGCGGGCCAAGGTTCGTTGAAACACCAGCACAGGGCCATGCTCGCGGAGGGTTTCTGGCGGCGCGCCTCCTCGTAGAGGCCCTTGAGGCCTTCCGACTGGAGGAGTTGCCCGCGCTCGACGAGTTGCGCGAGGGTTTCCGCCGGGCCGAAGTAATGCTCCAGCGTCTCCGGGTAAAGATGGCTGCCGTCCAGCCACGCGCCGAGCGCGTGGTGCGCGGCCCAGGAGCCGTCGCGGCGGGGCGGGAAGATTTCTTTTTCCGGGATGATTTCGCGCAAAAGCGCCTCCGGCGCCGGCGCGGGCACGCCAAACTCGGTGTAGGCGGTGCAGCGCGCCTCTTGAAACAAGGCCCAGGCCTCGGCGCCCGTCAGCGGGTCGCGAAACACATAATGGCCGTGCCCGACGCCCTCGACCGGCGAGGTCGGCAAAAACGGGCGCGCGGGATCGAGCCGGTAGCAGTTGCTCGCGAGCAGGCGCAGCGGCAGCGCCTGGTCGGTCATGCCCGACCAGGGGTTGAAAAGTTCGTTGCCGCCGCACCAGAGCACGACGCTGGGGCGCGGCTTGAGGCGCGCGATGAGCGAGCGCGATTCGCGGTCGAGCACGCGGAGGTAGGCGGGGTCGTCGGGGTAGCGGTTGCACGCGAGCGGAAATTCCTGCCAGACCATGATGCCAAGCTCGTCGCAACGCTCGTAGAAAAAATCCTTCTGCGCGGGCGCGCCGCCCCAGAGGCGCAGCAGGTTCAGGTTCGCGCCGCGCGCGAGGCCGAGCAGCGCGTCGCATGTTTCGCGCGTGACCAGGCCGGGGAAGATTTCCGGGCCGACCCAGTTGGCGCCCTTGGCGAAAACCGGGCGTCCGTTGATTTCGAGCGTGAATGGCGGGAGGCTGCGCGTTTTGGGAAACGCGTCGCGCCCCTGCCACTGGCCCGGCGCCATCACCAGCCGCGCTGCGCGGAAACCGATGCGTTGTATCCGGGAATCCACTACGTCGCCGGCGGCGTCCAGAAGCTCGACGGACGAGGTGTGCAGGGCGGGCGCGCCTTGGTCGTGCGGCCACCAGAGAGCCGGGTTGGCGATGGTCCGCCGCAGGGTGACGGTGTCCGGTGCGT
>JAIRTK010000155.1 GCA_031254955.1 Opitutaceae bacterium | reverse complement strand
CCTGTGGGGATTCCGCCTGTTGCAGCAAGTGGTCGATTCCGCCCGCGCCGAGGCCGATGCCCGCGACACCGCCCTCACCGCCGACCTGCTCCGCTCCAACTTCGCCCCCCTCTCCACCGACGTCGTCGCCTGAAGCCTCCCGCCCCTTTCCCCCGGCGCGCGGCCGTGAGCACGCCGCGCGGCGGGATTACGTCAACAACCCATGCGCCGCTCCGCCCGGCCCCCGTCACGGGCCGCTCTCAAACACCCATGAAAACGAAACCCGCCACCGAAACCGACCTGCGTCACAAACTGCGCGCCCAACTCGTCCAGCTCTACGAGGCCGCCGCCGGCATCGAATACCCAAAGGAAAGCGACACCGCCTACCGCGCCGCCCTCGCCGCCCGCATCCAGGCCGGCGTGGCCGGCCTGGCCAGGGAACACACCGCCACCGACGCAGACACCCTCATCGCCACCGCGCAAGACGTGCGCCTCTACAAGGCCAGCGCCGCCGTGAAAAACCCCGACGTCGGGGAACTGGCCTTCCGCGTCTCCCTCCAACGCCGCCTCGGCGCCCACTTCCGCCTGGGCGCGGCGCTGGATGCGCGCCGCGCGGCGGCGGCGAAAGGAGGCGCGTGATGCCAACCGACGATCCGGCCCCCGGGATGCCGTGCGCGCACTGCGCGCGGTGCGACCGCGCCCGGCGTATCGCCAGGGAGGCGCTCCTGCGAAGCTGGCAGGCCGCCGAGCGCGAGAATGCCGCCGCGCGCGCCGAGCGCCGCGCGATGGCGTCCATCCTGCTCGCCACACTCATCGCGCTCGCGTGCATCACGGTCGCCTCGTGGGGAGGTGCGTCATGAGCAAGCCCCGCAAGGACGAAGCGGCGCGCCGCTTCGCCGTATTCGTCAATGGACTGCCGACTGTCGAGAAAAGCGTGAACATCCTCGGCAAGTTTTTTCCGTTTAATGCCCCCTCCGCGTTGCCACCCTCCGTCGTCTTTTACTTGAGCAAAGGCAGGGCGCGAACGGCCTTGAAGAATACCGAAAAGTTTGCGGCTTTCTGCGCGGCCAAAACCCGGCTCCATGAGGAATGGTTCAAGTCCCTTCTGCCGGAACTCTCCGTGTTCACGACTCCCCTACGGATGGAAATCCGCGGAGTCCTGGTTAACCGCAAGGACGGAAGCTGGATTTGCGAGGAATGGATTTGCGAGGAACATGCCCATGCCGCTTGACGATATCCTCCACCAGCGCGAACGCGCCGCCGCCGACCAGGCCGCCGCCGAGGACCGCTGGTTGCGCGAACGCGCCGGCATCGACCCGGCGGAGCGCCGCCGCGCCTGGCACAAGTGGTTGCTCGCCGAGCTTGGCCGCACCTTCCGCTGGCCGGACGACCGGCTCAAGCGCGGGCGCCTGCAAGGCCAGTGCGCGCACTCGCTCACCCTCATGGCCCGGCAGCTCTACGGGCGCGGCTGGCTGCTCGACGGCGCGGCCCTGGCGCGGCACGTCCGCGCGTGCCTCGCTCCCATCGCGCAAGCCCAGCGCGAGGGCCGCGCGGAGGCCTTCTGGCCCTACTTCCAAAAGGCCATCTCCACCTACGTCGGCGCTCACGCCGAGGAAATCCAGCAGGAAGCCCGGCGCTCCGGCGCGGTGCCCGGAATCACAAGCGTCGGCGCGCTGCTCTCCGCCCTGCGCGGCAAGCTTGCCCCGAGGCCCCGCAGCCTGGTCGAGGACCTCGTCGAAGCCCCGCAAAAACCAAGACCCAGCCGCCCATGAAACCACGCCGCAAACGCCCCGCCCCAGACCCCGCCCAGCTGACGCTTTTCCCGACGTTTGAGCTAAAGCTCGTCGGCCCCCAGACCTATCAAGTGATCACGGGCAAGCCCAGCGCAGAGATGCGCGCCGCCGCCGCCGCCAAAATCATTGGCGTGGCCGTGCGGACCATCTACTACTGGATCGATTCAGGGGTTATCCGCGAGGGAGAGTTCCGCCGCCCCGGCCCTGGCCGCCTCATCTGGCTGTCCGCCGCCGCCGTCGAACGGCTGCGCGACAAAAAGCTGGAGTGAGCCTTAATCCCCCCTCCAGAATGACTCGCGCAATGGCGCCCAGTTTCCGATCCCCCACCTGCCCCGCCGCCCCGCAAACATCAACGCCTCACCCCTTTCAACAGTCAATCATGACCCTTTTCAAAATTTCAAACTCCCCAACGCCCCAATTCTCCTCTTTTCAGAGCGATTCCCCCCAATTCCACCCTTTTCAATAATTTCCCCTCGTCTTGTCGCGTGTTTTCGCTACGAGGGATTGCGTGACACGGGCAACCCCGCCCATGTGCTTGCGAGCTGCGGCGCGGAGCGCCATCCATGACCAAAGCCCAGCCGGGACCGAGGCCGCGCAGGCCCGTGATAATACCCTTAGCAGACAAAAAATCCCCCTTCAGGTAGGGCGAGGCGTCCATAGTATGATTTCCATTCGCAAAAAGTATCATCCCCTTTCCCAGTGAACATGACCCTATAGAAGCAGAGCCATGTAGGGGCTTCGCTTGCGAAGCCCGTTGCTGGTGCACGGCCTTTGCTGGTGCACGTTTATCAAGCCGGGCGTCGCAAGCGACGCCCCTACAAAAGAGTGATTTTCATTGGGAATGGGTATCATACC
>JAIRTK010000099.1 GCA_031254955.1 Opitutaceae bacterium | reverse complement strand
TCAGGTTTTGCGTTTGGACTCCGCTTGGATGGCGGCGCGCAGCTCGCGCCAGCGGGCTAGGCGCTCGGCGATGCGGGCCTCCATGCCGAGCGTCTTCGGCGTGTAGAGGGTGAGCGGCTTTTCGAGGTAGTTTTGGCCGGAAATGTTTTCCGGGAAATCGTGCGAGTAGAGGTAGCCTTTGCCGTGGCCGGCGCGCTTGCTGGCCTGCCCGCCTTTGTCGCGGAAGGGCAGAGGGACTTTTTGTATCGTCTTTCCGGATACGGCGCGTTTCGCCTCGAAAAGGGCGGTGGCCGCCGAGTTGCTTTTGTTGGCGCAGGCGATGTAGAGCGTGGCGTGCGCGAGCGCGTATTCGCACTCCGGGAGTCCCACGAAGTCGCAGGCGTGGTGCGCGGCGACCGCCGTGGGCAGCGCCAGCGGGTCGGCCAGGCCGACGTCCTCGCTGGCGAGGATGACGAGGCGGCGCGCGATGAAGCGCGGGTCCTCGCCGCCGGCGAGCATTTTCGCCAGCCAATACATGGCGGCGTCGGGGTCGCTGCCGCGGCAGCTTTTGATGAAGACGGAAATGGTGTCGTAGTGTTCGTCCTCGTCGGCGTCGTAGCGGATGCGGCGTTCGCGGGCAAAGGCCTCGAGGTCGGCGGGGGTGATTTGATTTACGATTTCAGATTTACGATTTACGATTTGGGGCGCCGCCGCGCCGGGGGGGGCGGCGGTGCCGTCGTTGTGCTCGTCGCTTCCGGCTTGGGCTTTGGGTGTTGGGATTGGGTTATTGGGATTTGGGATTTTTTCAGTCCCGCCGCCTCCGGCATTGGCTGCATCGCCGGCGGCGGCGGCGGCGGGCATGGAGAGGACGATGACTTCGAGGGAATTGAGGGCGCGGCGGAGATCGCCGTCGCAGAGGACGGCGAGGTCGGCGAGGACGGCGTCGGTGGCGCTCACGTCGTGCGAGCCGAGGCCGCGTCCGGTGTCGGCGAGGGCGCGGCGCAGGACGCTGGCGATGGCGGCGGTGGAAAGCGGTTCGAGGCGGAAGAGGTGGCTGCGGCTGAGGAGGGGCGGGTTGACGTAGAAACCGGGGTTGTGCGTGGTGGCCCCGATGAGGCGGATGTAGCCTTCCTCGACATCGGGGAGGAGGAGGTCTTGCTGGGATTTGTTGAAGCGGTGCAGTTCGTCGATGAAGAGCAGCGTGGGCGTGTCGGGCCGGCGGCGGGCGTCGGCGAGGATTTCACGCAGTTCGGCGACGTTCGACATGACGGCGTTGATGCGCACGAAACGGCTGCCGGTTTCGCGGGCGATGACCTCGGCGAAGCTGGTTTTGCCGCAGCCGGGCGGCCCGTAAAAGATGAGGCTGCCAAACCGGTTGCTGGAAATGAGGCGCGGTAGGAGCGCGCCGGGCGCGGTGAGGTGCTCCTGTCCGACGATTTCGGCGAGCGTGCGGGGGCGCATGCGCGCGGCAAGCGGTTGCGCGGCGGAGGGCCGGGGTGGTGGCGCGGATGCGGAAAGGGCTGCGCGGGCCGAGGCGCGGGAAGGGGTGGAGCGCGGGGCGGACGCGGCTGGCAAACGCGTCAGGCTTTCGCCAAAAAGGTCGGATTGGTCATCTGGCATGAGAGGGAGGAAACGCCAATTTCCGGAGATTCAAACCCAAAAAACACCGCATCAGGCAAACCGAGGATGCAGGAAGACCGTTATGTGGCCGCTGTTTAACTGAGGTTACGCGGCGCGTAGCCTCTGTATTTAATTCTACCGGGAACTGCTAAAAATACGTTTTTAGTCGCGAATGGTCGCGAATGGATGGAATGGCCGCGAATGGACAGAATGGACATGAATGGACGGAATGGACATGAATGGATGCGGATGGACGAAATGAATGCGGATGGACGGAATGGATGCGAATGAAGAAAGATGGATTAATTACTGATGTTATGCGGGCCGGCTTCGTGCAGGCGCGGGAACGCCGGTAGGGAGGCCTCTCCGAGGCCTCCGTCGGGACGGGGCCGGGCAGGAGGAGGTTTGGAATGTCATGGGGGGCGAAGCATGGTTGCTCATAGGGGCGAAGCGTGGTGGTGGCGGCTTCGGCGAGGCCGCCGCCCTGAACCTAGGCGCAGCGCTCGGCGCGCGCGGCCAAGTCGCACGCGGAAGCGATCACGCGCTCCATTTCGGCTTCGATCTGCCTGATGTGCCGCTCGAACAAGCACGCGGTGTTCGGCGGCTAGGCTTTCGAGCAGGGGCAGGCCTTCGGCCCGTCAGCAAGTTGGGTTCCGAGCGAAGCGAGAAGCCTGACAACCTGCGCTACAACGGCGGCGCGTAACCTCGGTTAATCAGAAATACGCCCTTGCCGCGGCCCGTGCTCGAATCTGCCGTCGCGCAGGTAGGCGAGCACCTGGCGGATCACGGCGTCGCGCCAGAGCATCACGGTGTGCGAATGCCTCATGACGATGAAGTCGTTCATGCCTTCGAGGCGCGCGGATTCGAGCGTGACCGCGCCGTCATTGGGAGCGCCGAGTTCCCGGGCGAAAAAGGGATTGAGCTTCGCGTCGCCGGCGATGATCCCGACATCGAAATCGGCCGGGCCGAGGCGCCGCGTGACCGCCTCGGGGCCGGTGCCCAGACGGGCGATGTTCACGCCGGCGAGGGCGCGCAGGAAGGCGTTTTTCCAAGCCGTGTCGGCGGCGGCGCTCCCGTGGTTGGGCGGCCCGAGCATGACGACCCGGCCAAGATTGGCGGGGCGCAACGCCGGGTCGGCGAGGAGGAGGCGGAGCACAAGGCCGCCCATCGAATGCGTGACGAAATGCAGGCGGCGCGCCTCCGCCGCCCGATGCTCGCGGAGCCGCGCGGGAAGAAATTCCCCGGCGATCCGCTCGATGGGCATCGTGCGCGACGGATGGCTGATGTTGGCGACGCGATAACCGGCGCGCAGGAGCCGCCATTTGAGCCGGCTCATGATGGCCGCGCTCATGCCCACGCCATGCAAGAGGACGACACAGTCGGCGGCGAAGCCGGATTCAGGATTGGACGGGCCGGACATGGTTTGGCAACAAGACGGAGTGTTTTATTTTTATATGCAGATCGTTTGTTTTTAATGGAACATCTTCCGAAAACCCGCACCATGACACCCTTTTGTCTCCATGTTATTCATTTTTATCGCGCATCTTACCGTCAGAACAGGATTCGGTTGAATCTGGAGACGGGTTGAACGCTTTTGATGCGTTTTCATGCGACCGTCTTATGTCCGTCGAAATTCTCCTCCGCAAACCGGAATTTCATCAAACAGCTTACACTCCCTGTTGGTCCCTGCACTTCAAGACTCCGTCAACCACTTCCACCTCCCATCTCTTTAACCGCCATGGGCTTTTATTTTGAAAATCACCAAAGCATGTATGCCCACGAGGGCATGAATATCGAAAAGACACTCGAAGCTGTCGCGCGCCGCTACATCGGCCAGAATCCGGCCCACCCGCCCACCTACCGGGCCTTCAACCGCGCCGGAATCCTGCGCGGAAAAGACTACCGCTACGAAGCCGACTTCAACCGCTTCTTCCCCGACGCCAAGCTGGGCCAGTATGTGTTTGCCTGGGCAAAAATCTGGTCCGACGGCGCCGGCGAAATCAAATTCGACATCAACTGCCACAGCCCCGCCGTCATCCACCGCAACGGCGAACACATCTTCCGCTCCGATATTTTCCAAGAACGCTACGCCACCACCCGCACCCCGCTCCTCATCACGCTCAACCCCGGCTGGAACCACCTCGTCCTGCGCTTCCGCAAGACACTCGGCGGCTTCGGCGGCATCTTCGGCACCTGGCTCGGCAAGCTCCCCTATTATTTCCTCATGCCCGACCCCGCGCGCGACGGACAGGAAGGCTGGCTCTTCACCGAACCGCGCGACACCGACCTCCCCGCCATCCCCACCCTCGGCACCACGCCCGCCGAGACCGGCGTGAAATGGCTCCCCGAAACCGAATGGGACGCCAAAGCCCGCGCGCACGGCCAGATGCGCCGCCTCTTCGGCAAAGAAAAAAACACCGCCGCGATCGGCTGGACCCGCGCCTTCTTCTCCCGCCCCGGTCGCGCCACCTACCACCTGAAAGGCCGCGCCCGCGCCAAACTCAGCATCACCATCGCCGGCGAACTCGTCCACTCCTCCGCCAGACCCGGCCCCATCGACGCCCCCATCCGCGTGCCCTTCGGCCATCACGACATCTTTGTCCACGCCGAATGCGCCGGCTCCGACTGGGGCTACGAACTCACGCTCCACGACGGAAAACACCCCCTCGACCTGCGGAACCCCGCCAACATCGCCGGCACCGACGAACGCTGGGCCTATCTCGGCCCGCTCGACCCCCGCACCGCGCCCGCCTCCCCGGCGACCCTCGGCGACCTCAACAAACTCGCCCCCGGCAAAAACGGCGAACCCATCTACTGGCGCCTCGACCACCCCGACACCTGGATCCGCCCCTACAACGACAACGCCCTTTACGGCAAATGGAACTACCCGCTCGGCGTCACCCTCTACGGCCTCCTCCACGCCGGCAAACTCATCGACTCCGAAGAAACCCGCCGCTACGTCGCCCGCCACCTCCAATTCTGCTGCGACACCTACGACTACGCCATGTGGGACCGCCTCCGCTACGGCGGCGCCACCAACGTCCACCACCTCCTCACCTCCCTCGACTCGCTCGACGACTGCGGCTCCGCCGGCTCCGCCCTGCTCGAAGCCGCGCGACACTTCTCGCTACCCGGCCACCGCCGCATCGCCGACCTCGTCGCCGACCACATCACCAACAAACAAATCCGCCTCGACGACGGCACCTTCTACCGCAAGCACCTCATGCACGTCTTCCACGAAGACACCCTCTGGGCCGACGACCTCTACATGAGCGTCCCCTTCCTCGCGCGCTACTACCAACTCACCGGCGAAGAACGCTACATCGACGACGCCGCGCGCCAGTTCATCGGCTTCAAACAACGCCTCTACATCCCCCGCCTCCGCCTCATGTCGCACGTCTACGACTTCACCCGTGACAAGGCGACCGGCATCCCCTGGGGCCGCGGCAACGGCTGGGTCATCTTCTCCCTCACCGAACTCCTCGCCATCCTCCCCCCGAAACACAAACTCCGCCCCGCGCTCCTCGCCTTCTTCCGCGAGTTCAGCGCCGGCATCCTCGACCACCAAGACACGCAAGGCATGTGGCACCAAGTCGTCAACGAACACGACTCCTATCCCGAGACCTCCTGCACGGCGATGTTCACCTGCGCCTTCTCGCGCGGCGTGCGCCACGGCTGGTATAAAGACCCGCAACCCTATATCGACGCCGCCTTCCGCGGCTGGACCGCGATCAACCAAACCGGCGTGGACAAACACGGCAACGTCCACGGCGTCTGCCGCGGCTCGGAATTCTCGTTCCAATCCGAATATTATAAAAAAGACCTGCTCTGGAACCTGAACGACACCCACGGCATCGGCATCGTCCTGCTGGCCGGCACCGAAGTCGTCCACCTCCGCGACCATTTGCAAAAAACATAAAACAGGCCCCCCCGCCCATGCACAAAAGCGCGCCGGCTTTCCAACCCGCGACAACGCGGACAAGTTCCGAGCAAAGCGAGCAGCCCGCCCCGTCCGCCCCCCTGAAAAAGCCACGGACCGTCCACCCCCTGAACGCCGCTCCACCCCGCCGCCATCCTCAATTCTTTTTTATGCCATCGCGTTTGGGACGCGCACGCGTCCCGGCCATCTTGGCCTGCGACTCATAAAACAAAAATGACTCTAAGCGGACGGAACTCACCCCGCCGCCGCCCCCTCACCCCGCCGGCGAAACCGGGAGCAACCGCCCGCCGCAGACGACCAACGCGACCGGATTGCCCCCAAACTCGTGCGCGAGCTGACGCTCGTCCCGGTGATGCAACAAAATCAAATCCGCGCGCTTGCCCGCCTCGACCGTGCCCCGGTCGGTGAACCCGAGCAACACCGCCGGATTCACCGTGCTTGCCGCAATCGCCTCCTCCGGCGAAAGCCCGCAAAACCGCACGGCCAACGCGATGACCAACGGCATCGAAAGCGTCGGCGCGGTGCCGGGATTGCAATTCGTCGCGAGCGCGAGCGCCCCGCCCCTGTCCACGAAAAACGCCGCGCTCGCGAACCGCCCGCCCGCATGAAACGCCGTCGCCGGCAACACCACGCCGAAGGCGCCCGAACCGGCGAGCAACTCCAAATCCGCCCGGGTTGACTCCTCCAAATGATCCACACTGAGCGCATGCATGCGCACCGCCTCGGGAATCATGCCCGACGATTTCCGCCAGTCCGCATGCACGCGGATCGGATGCCGCTTGCGCGCCTTCTCGAAAAGCCTCACGCAAGCCTCGAGCGTCCACGCGCCGGACTCGCAAAACGCATCCACCGCGACCCCCGGAAACTCCCGGACAATCTCCGGCAGCAAATCACGCGTGACGAACCTCACATAGTCGTCGAGCTTGCCCTCGAAAGCATGGCCAAGCAACGCCGTCGGCACCACCGTGCCCGGCCACTCGCCCGCCGCGCGCTGGATGGCGCGCAACATCTTCAACTCCGCCTCGACCGTAAGCCCGTAGCCGCTCTTGACCTCGATGGTCGTGGTGCCCCCGCGCAACGCCTCCTCCAACCGCGCGCGCAAGCCCGCCGAAAGCTGGTTGCGCGTCGCCTCGCGCACGGCCCGCGCCGTCGCATGGATGGCGCCGCCCCCGCGCAAAATATCCTCGTAAGACTCGCCGCGCATCAACCGCTCCCACTCGCCGAACCGCTCGCCCGCCCAGCACGCATGAGTGTGACAATCGACGAAACCCGGCATGAGCACGCGCCCGAGCGCATCGATCACGCGCGCATCCTCCGGGGCGGCCACCCTTTCGCCGACCGCCGCGATGCGCCCCTCCGCCACGAGCACCTCGCCTTGCGCAATCACGCCCAACTCGCGCAACGCCGCGCCCCGTCGCGGCGTATGCGCCCCGCCCGCGGCCAGCGTGAGCACACGGGCATTGCGGAAAAGGAGAGGCGTGCGGTCGGCGGAATCAAAAGACATCGGAGCCATGCCCCGGATATTTGCGACAACTGCCCGCGCCACGACAAGCCCCGTATGCGCCCGACCACGAAAAGAGGAGAAAAACCCAAACCAAAACCACGCCCCTCCCAGCCTCTTTCCTCTTTATCTTTCTGGCACGCTCGCGCAAGGAGCGGCGACGTCCCGCCGCCGGACGAGGCAAAGCCTCGCCCATTTGCGAAAACCGCACCAAGTCACGGAAAGGTGCCTCCCCCTACCCTCTCGCCCCCCCTCCCAAACGACTCGCCACCATCGTCAAGGAACTCCTCCCCTACCCCCCTCCAGCACAACCCAAGGCGATGTCGCCGAGAGAGTTGACGAGGGCGATCATGGAGAGAAAAGAGGCTGTCCCAAGGTCCTGTCCGGCCAAGCGGATGCCCCATTTGGTCGAGCAAATCTCTCATTTGGTCGAGCAAATGGCCCGTTTGGTCGAGCAAAGGAGGGACTGCTCAAGTCCAATACGCGGAAGCGGTCTGGCGCGAAAGCGGTTTGGCGCGGAAGCACCGGTAGGGAGGCCTCTCCGAGGCCTCCGCCGGACGGGGTTGGCGGGTTGAATTTTTATGGGGAAATCGAAGCGTTCTCGCGGAGGCCTCGGAGAGGCCTCCCTACCGGCGCTCCCACGCCAAGGGGCGGGGCGGCGGCAGGGGCGGGAGCGGACACGGGAGAGCGGGCCAGTGCAGCAACCGGACCGGGGCGGCGGGCGGATGCCAATGCGGCAAGGCGGACTGGTGCGGCGGGCGGGTGCTGGGCCGGTGCGGCAGGGCGGGGTGGTTTAGTAGGCGGCTTGCACGCCTTTGATGTTTTTCCGGGTCATCCAGGGCATCAGGCTGCGCAGGCGGGCTCCGGTTTTTTCGATGGGGTGCTTCTGGCCGGCGGCGAGGAGTTTGCGGTAGGTCTTCAGGCCGCCTTGGTATTCGGCCACCCATTGTTTCACGAATTTGCCGGTCTGGATTTCTTTGAGGATCTTTTTCATCTCGGTCTTGACTTTCGCGTTGATGACGCGCGGGCCGCGGGTGAGGTCCCCGTATTTGGCGGTTTCCGAGACCGAGAAGCGCATGCCGGCGATGCCGGATTCATACATGAGGTCGCAGATGAGTTTCAGTTCGTGGAGGCATTCAAAGTAGGCCATTTCGGGTTGGTAGCCGGCTTCGACGAGGGTCTCGTAGCCGGCTTGCACGAGCGCGCTGGCTCCTCCGCAGAGGACGGCTTGCTCGCCAAAGAGGTCGGTCTCGGTCTCTTCCTTGAAGGTGGTCTGGAGCACGCCGGCGCGGGTCGAGCCGATGCCTTTCGCCCAGGCGAGCGCGGTTTTCTTGGCTTTCCGGGTCTTGTCTTGCGCGATGGCGATGAGCGCGGGCATGCCTTTGCCTTCGGTGTAGAGGCGGCGGACCATGTGGCCGGGGCCTTTCGGCGCGACCATGATGCAATCGACATCGGCGGGCAGTTTGATGAGGCCGAAGTGGATGGCGAGGCCGTGGCTGAACACGAGGGTCTTGCCTTTGGCGAGGTGGGGCGCGATGTCCGTCGTGTAAACGTCGGCTTGTTTCATGTCGGGGAGGCCGATCATGATGATGTCGGCTTCGCGGACGGCGTCGGCGGTGTCGAGCACGGTGAAGCCGTGTTGTTCGGCGAGGGCGCGCGAGGGGCTGCCGGGGTAGAGGCCGATGTGGACTTTCACGCCGGAGTCTTTCAGGTTGAGCGCGTGCGCGTGGCCTTGCGAACCGTAGCCGAGCACGGCGATGGTTTTGTTCTGGAATGCGCCGAGGTCGGCGTCTTTGTCGGTGTATATTTTGGCGGGCATGGTGGGAAAATTAGGAATTAGAAATTAGGAATTGGGAATTGGGAATTAGGAATTGGAAGTTGGGAATCAGGAATTGGGAGTTAGTGGAGGGCGGTGAGGGGGGGACGGGTGGCGTGTGGTTGTTTTCTAATTTCTAACTTCTAATTTCTAATTTCCGATTTCCCGCGTTCAGCGGATGAGGGCGAGCATGCCGGTGCGGGTGAGTTCGATGATGCCGAAGTCTTCGAGGAGGCCGAGGAAGGCGCTGACTTTGGCTTCGTCTCCGGTGAGTTCGACGATGGCGTCGGTGTGGCCGACGTTGACGATTTTGGCGCGGAAGATGTCGCAGATTTGCATGATTTCGGAGCGGGTCCGGCGGGTGGCTTTCACTTTGGCGAGGAGGAGTTCGCGTTGGACGGCTTGGTTTTCCTTGAAGTCAAGGACTTCGACTACGTTGACGAGTTTGCGGAGTTGTTTGGTGACCATGTCGAGCGCGGCGTCGTCGCCTTTGAGCACGACGGTGATGCGCGAGAGCGCGGTGTCGTGGGTGGGGGCGACGTTGAGGCTGTCGATGTTGAAGCCGCGTCCGCTGAACATGCCGGATACGCGCGCGAGGACGCCGAACTTGTTCTCGACGAGGACGGAGAGCGTGTGTCGCATGGTGTGTGGTGGGTTGGTGTGGCGGGTTGGTGTGGTGGACTGGGCAGAGGCGCGCGCCGTTGGTGGACGCCGAGGGATTCGAACCCCCGACCCTCTCGGTGTAAACGAGATGCTCTAACCGCTGAGCCAGGCGTCCAAGGCAGGCGCAAGGGCGCAAGCGGGTAGATAAATCCGTCGTGGCGCGGGGAGACAAGTATTTATTCGGTGGTGTGTGTGGGGCGGGTGTAATACCAATTACTAACTAAATTTACACTTTACAAATGGGGAAGCGAGCGCAAACACTCAAGGCATGAGAAGCCGCCCCCGATTTGGACCCGAACGGATGGCCGAGCTGGAGTGCG
>JAIRTK010000513.1 GCA_031254955.1 Opitutaceae bacterium | reverse complement strand
CCCCGGACGCGCGCTCGCGGGATTCTCGCAGGACACCCGCGCGCTTCGCCCCGGCGACGTGTTTGTCGCGCTCGCGACCGGCAAACGCGACGGGCACGGCTTCCTTTCCGCCGCCCGCGCCGCCGGCGCGTCCGCCGCCATCGTCGCCCGCGCCGACGCCTCGGTCGCCCTCCCGCAACTCGTCGTGGCCGACCCGCTCTCCGCCTTCCAGTCCATCGCGCGCGAGCACCGCCGCGCGTTTCCCGGCGCCGTCGTCGCCATCTCCGGCAGCGCGGGGAAAACCTCCACTAAGGACCTGCTCGCCCTCCTGCTCGGCGGCGCGCCCGCCGTGCTCGCGACCGAGGGCAACCTGAACAACCACATCGGCGTGCCGCTCACGCTCACGCGCCTCGACGCCGCCGCGCACACGCACGCCGTCATCGAGGCCGGCATCAGCGCGCCCGGCGAGATGGAGACGCTGGCCGCGATGATCGAGCCTGACCACGGCATCATCACGCTCGTCGCGCCCGCGCACACCGGGGGACTGGGCGGCGTGGAAAGCGTCGCGCGCGAAAAATCCGTGCTGCTGCGTCACGTGCGGCCCGGCGGCGCGCGCCTTTTCCCGTGCGAGTGCCTCGCCTGGCCCGCCTTCGCCGGGCTTGCCGCCGGCGGCACCGTTGTGGAGGAAATCCCCCATCCCGAAATCCCTTCCGGGCGAGACGGGAGGCCCGGCCATTCCGCCCTCCCGAATCCCCAGGAAACCTCAAAGCCCGAAAGCCCAAAATGCCCAAAGGCCGGCGGCGCCGGCGGCGCGTGTTTTTATTCCGTCGAACTCACTGCCGGCGGCGCCGCGCTGGCCTTTGCCGGCGGGCGGCGCTTCGCCTTCCGCCGCGTCACGCGCGGCATGGCGCGAAACGCCGCGCTCGCCGTCATCCTCGCCGCGCGCCTCGGCGTATCCGATTCCCAAATACAGAGCGCGCTCCTTGCCTGGCGGCCCGCGAAATGGCGCGGCGAAATCCGCCGCGACGCGCGCGGACGCCTGCTCTACCTCGATTGCTACAACGCCAACCCCGCTTCGTTCGCCGACGCGCTGGAAACCTTCCACGCGCTCGCCCCCGAAAAGGAGCCGCGCCTTTACGTGCTCGGCTGCATGGAGGAACTCGGCCCCGACGCGGACCGCCATCACCGCGCGCTCGGCGCCGCCCTGAAAATGCGCGCGCAGGACGAACTTTTCATCACCGGCGACCATGCCGGCGCGGTGGCGGAGGCCGCGATGGAATCCGGCGCGGACGCATCGCGTATTGTTATTTTTGATACAAAGGACAGGGTCGCCGGGCGACTGGGGGACTTTCGCGGCCCGGTGTTCATCAAGGGCAGCCGGCGTTACGCGCTGGAGCAGGCGTTGCCCGGCGAAGAGAAGGGAGGCGCGGCATGAGCATGACGGTAAAAACGGTGGTCCCGGCGGTTTATTCCCGCGTGCCCGGAGGCGTGCCCACGCCCGCCGCCGCGCTGCACAGCATCATCGAGGAACTCGGCAGCGCCACCCCGTGGGTCATGCTCGCCTTCTGCCTCGCGCCAAGCCCCGCTCGCGTCAAAACCGTCTCGCGCGCCGGGCAGCCTTTTCACGACGGCCCGCTTTCGCGCCGCGAAACCATGCCCGGCGGGGAGACCTCGCCGAGGCTTCCGCCGCCGTCGGTCCCGCGCGTGGAGACCCATGAATCCCAGGCTGCGGAAACAAGGCTCCGCGAAGACCACGGCGAGGCCGCCCAGCCGGGCCTGCACGAGGACGCCGTTTCCCTGCCGCGACCGGCGTCTTTCCCCGCCACTTCCCCGGCGCGGATTTTCGCAAAAAAATCCGCCCCGCCGGACTATTCCGTGCGTTACGAAACCGCGCCTTTGGCGCCGGACGTTGCGCTGACCGCAGGAGGGCGCGGCTGATGCTCAGCTACCTTGCCGACAACGACTCCTGGCTGCGCCTGCTGCGGTTCATCACCTTCCGCACGCTCATGGGCGCGGGCACCGCCGCGCTGACCGGCTTCGTGCTCGGGCCGTGGCTGATTCACCGGCTGCGCGTGTTGAAATTCGGCCAGCACTACGACGACGACCGCACGGGCGACCTCGCGGCGCGCTTCGACAAAAAAAACACGCCCACGATGGGCGGGTTGTTGATTTTCTTCTCCGTGTTTTTGAGCACCGTGCTCTGGGCGCGACCGAACATCTGGATAGTGGTGGCGCTGTTTGTGTTTGCCGCGCTGACGGCGGTCGGGTTCCGCGACGATTACCTGAAGGTGGCGCGCAAGAGCCGCGACGGCATCTCCTCGCGCGAGAAAATGCTCTGGCAGACGCTCATCACCGTCATCGCGCTGGCGGCGTTGTTGCTGGAGCCGGTGAGCGCGGCGAAAATCCGCGAGCTGTGGGTGCCGTTCCTGAAGCAGCCGGTGTGGATTTTCGCGGGCTGGCTGGGCGTGTTTGCCCTGTTTGTGATGATGTTCCTGTGGGTCGTCGGTTTCAGCAACGCGATCAACCTCACCGACGGGCTTGACGGGCTGGCGACCGGCTGCGCGGTCACGGTCGCGCTGGTTTACGGCATCATGGCCTACGCGGCGGGCAACACCTTCATCTCCGACTACCTGCTGATCAGCTTCGTGCCCGGCGCGGGCGAGCTGGCGGTGATCTGCGGCGCGCTGGTCGGCGCGGGCCTGTCGTTCCTGTGGTTCAACTCGCACCCGGCGGAGGTGTTCATGGGTGACACCGGCTCGCTCGCACTCGGCGGCCTGATCGGCGTGATTGCCTTCATGGTGCAGCAGCCCTTCACGCTCATCATCGTCGGCGGCGTGTTCGTGGCCGAGGCCTGCTCGGTCATGCTCCAAGTCGGTTTTTTCAAATACACGCGGCGACGCCACGGCGAAGGCCGGCGGATTTTCCTCATGGCGCCGGTGCACCACCATTTCCAGAAACGCGGCTGGCCGGAGACCAAGGTCGTCGCGCGTTTCTGGATCATCTCCCTCATCTGCGCCCTCGCCGGCCTGGGCACGCTGAAACTGCGGTGAGAAACGAATCGCCAACTGGGCGTGCTCGGAAACCTAGGTTTCGCCGTGATGGAAAACTCAAGACGCTTCCCCTCCCTCGCACGCGGAGACGCGGAGGCGCGGAGCCTTTCGCCGTGATGCAAACTACCAGGCGCTTAAACCCCTGATCGAAGAGGGTAGGGAGGCCTGCCGAGGCAAGGCGCCGATTTTCCCATGCCGTCCCGATTCCCCGATGAAATGACAAACGGCAGAGCGCCCCCGCACGCGCTTGCGCCAGTCCGCGACAACGCCCCGGTTTTTCATGAAAGGTCAAGCAGCCCGCCCCCTTCCGATGGAGGCCTCACCAAGGCCTCCCTACCCGCCTCCCATGAGAACCGCGCGCATCAAGGCCGTCCCTGTCGAGTCATCCATGTTTACCATTTTAAAACCCATTCCCAGTGAACAGGACCCTATAGAAGCAGAGCCATGTAGGGGCTTCGCTTGCGAAGCCCGTTACTGGTGCACGGCCTTTACTGGCGCACGCCCGTTGCTGGAACACGGCCTTTACTGGTGCACGATTATCAAGCCGGGCGTCGCAAGCGACGACCCTATAAAAAAGTGATTTTCATTGGGAATGGGCATAACCTGTGCCCTTACAAAGGTGCACGTTTATGCTGACGCAAGGTCCGCCTTTCGTAACGCAGGTTTCCAAACCTGCTCGACGGCGCTCCGCGCCGCCCAAGCCAAGCAGACTTGGAAGTCTGCGCTACGTCAGGGATCTTTTTAAGAGGCAGTTAAAAACGCATTGATAAAGCCAAAGTTTCATTTTATTTCTCTTCTCT
>JAIRTK010000475.1 GCA_031254955.1 Opitutaceae bacterium | reverse complement strand
ATTCCGCAATCCACATTTCCCATTCTGCAATCCACATTCCACACTCCGCACTCCGCAATCCGCACTCCGCACTCCCCCAACGCCTCCCTCACCCCGCGTCCCGGCCACCTCTATGTCGTCGCCACGCCCATCGGCAACCTCGCCGACCTCACCGACCGCGCGCGCGCCATCCTTTCCACTGTCGATCTCATCGCATGCGAGGACACCCGCGCCACCGGCGCGCTCATCGCCCGCCTCGGCCTCCCGCGCCGCGAACTCGCCGCCTATCACGACCACAACGAAACCGCCGCCGCCGGACGCCTCGCCGCGCAAATCGCCGCGGGCAAGTCCGTCGCCGTCGTGAGCGACGCCGGCACGCCCGCCATCAGCGACCCCGGCTTCCGCCTCGTGCGCGCCTGCCGCCGCCTCGGACTGCCCGTCGTCCCCGTGCCCGGCGCCTGCGCGCTCGCCGCCGTGCTCAGCGCCTCCGGCCTTCCGACCAATGGTTTTCTCTTCGCCGGATTCCTGCCGCCCAAATCCTCCGCCCGCGTCGCGTTTCTGGAAAAATACCGCGACTTTGAATACACCCTCGCCCTCTACGAAAGCTGCCATCGCGTGGACAAGCTGGTCGCCGAAATCGCCGAAAAACTCGGCCCCGCCCGCGTCCTCTGCGTGGCCAAGGAAGTCACCAAGCTCCACGAAACCTTCCTCGCCGGCCCCGCCGCCGAAGTCCGCGACCGCCTGGCCCGAACCAGCCTCAAAGGCGAGTTCACCATCCTCATCGCCCCGGAGGGATTCACCCTCTGACCCCAGCCCGTGCCATTAACTGATGCCGCGCGCCGCGCGCGAATTGCGCAGAGCCTGACCCTGCCTCAGGCCGCGCGTGCGTGGGAGACCGCACAGGTCATCCGCGGCCTGAAGCAAGGCCAGGCTCTACGCGCCGCGTAATGCCATTTGTGACTGGAAATCCCCCTTCAGGTAGGGCGAGGCGTCCCGCCAAGCCGTGTGAACCGCTCGCGGCCGCCCTACCCTTAACGGCTTCCTTAGTGTGATTTCCATTAGTAAAGGTTATCACATTAGGTTTTAATCCGTAATATCCGTGGTTGATTTTACTCACTAATGTTACGCGGATTCCATTTCCAAAGGAAAGCAGGGAGGCCTCGGAGAGGCCTCCCTGCCGGCGCTGCCGTGCCTGCACTACGCCGTCCGCGTAACATCAGTTAATTAGAAGGATAGGCCGGTGGCGGACATTCCGCGCCCAAGTGCGCTTCCGAGTGAGGCCATGCGTCCGCGATCTTTCTTCTTTCCTCTTTATCTTTATCTTTCTCTTTCTCCCCCAGCGGCACCGCTCGGAGGGGAAAAAAGAAAGAGAACGAGAACGAGAACGAAGAAAGAGTAACGAAGAAAGAGGGCGTGTCCTTGGTTTGAAACGCACCCTTCACGTCCATCCGCGCATCCCGGCGATTGCCTTGCCCGCGTTTTGCGTCCATGTTGGCGGGCCGTTCATGAGCGAACTCAACGATCTCTACCAGTCCGTCATCCTCGACCACAACAAACGCCCGCGCAACCGCCGCCGGATGCCCAACGCCACCCGCGCCGCCACCGGCGACAACCCGACCTGCGGCGACCACTGCACGGTTTACCTGCGGCTCGAAGGCGACCGCATCGCCGAAATCACTTTCGAAGGCGCCGGATGCGCCATCTCGCAAGCCTCCGCCTCGCTCATGACCACGCTGCTCAAGGAAAAAACCGCCGCCGAAGCCGCCGCGACCTTCGAGACATTTGCCACCATCGTGAAAACCGGACGCGCTCCCGAGGAGTTTTGCGAAATGGCCGCGTTTGCCGGCGTGCACGCCTTTCCCGCCCGCATCAAATGCGCCACCCTCGCCTGGCACGCCGCGCTCGACGCGCTCCGTAAGGAAACCCTTGAAACCCTGAACTCCAGAAACCCTGAAACCCTGACCCCCTGAAAGCCGAAAACCCTCCGCCCACTCCGCAGCACCGCCCAAACAATCGTTTTCGTTCTCGTTCTTTCTTCCGGGAAATTGCGCCCCAAAAAAAGAGAACGAGAACGAGTAAGAGAACGAGAACGAATAAGAAAAAACACATTCCAAAATCCACATTCCAAAAACCAAAATCACATTCCTCATTCAGCATTCAACATTCAGCATTCCATATTCAGCATTCAGCATTCCTAAAAATCCGCCTTTCCGCCATGTCCGACACCTTTGCCCATATCCGCCTCGATTTCCCCGCGCTGCACCAGCAAGTCGGCGCCAAACCGCTCGTCTATCTCGACAACGCAGCGACCACGCACAAACCCCGCGCCGTCATCGACACGCTCACCCGTTACTACGAACACGACAACAGCAACGTGCACCGCGGCCTCCACGCGCTCTCCATGCGCGCCACCGACGGCTACGAAGCGGCCCGCGCCCGCGCCGCCACCTTCATCAATGCCGCTGCCCCCTCCGAAATCGTCTTCACTCGCGGCACCACCGAATCCATCAACCTCGTCGCCCAAAGCTGGGGCACCGCCAACCTCCGCCCCGGCGACACCGTGCTCATCACCGAAATGGAGCACCACTCCAACCTCGTGCCCTGGCAACTCATCACGCAACGCACCGGCGCGACACTCCGCCACGTGCCCGTCGCCGGCGAAAACGCCGAGCACGGCCTCGACCTCGACGCGCTCGACCGCCTGCTCACGCCCACGGTGAAACTCTTCGCCTTCACGCACATCTCAAACACCCTCGGCGTCATCAATCCCGTGGCCGACCTCTGCGCCCGCGCCCGCAAAGCCGGCGCGCTCACCCTCATCGACGCCGCGCAATCCATCGGACACGAACCCATCGACGTGCGCGCCCTCGGCTGCGATTTCCTCGCCTTCTCCGGCCACAAAATGGCCGGCCCCACCGGCATCGGCGTGCTCTACGGCCGGCGCGAACTCCTCGACACCATGCCGCCCTGGCAAGGCGGCGGCGGCATGATCAACACCGTCGAGTATACCGGCAGCACCTGGAAACCCTCGCCCGAACGCTTCGAAGCCGGCACCCCCAACGTCGCCGACGCCATCGGCCTGCGCGCCGCGATGGATTACCTCGACGGACTTGGCCGCCCGGCCATCGCCGCGCACGACACCGCCCTCGCCGCCCGTTGCCACGAAGCCCTGCGCGCACTGCCCGGCATCCGCATCCTCGGCCCGCTCGATTCCGTGCAACGCGGCGGGACCGTGAGCTTTGCCTTCAAGGACGTGCACGCCCACGACATCGTGACCCTCGCCGACCAAGACGGCATCGCCCTGCGCGGCGGCCACCACTGCAACCAGCCGCTGATGAAAAAACTCGGCCTCCCGAGCACGACACGCGCAAGCTTCTATGTTTACAACACCCCCGAAGAAATCGACAAGCTCACCGCATCCCTGCGCCGGATACTGAAATTCTTCACCTGACTCCCCCTCATTGACTGAAGCCAACGCGAGTCCGGTCAACCCAAACGCCACGGACACACCCCCGCCCGCCCGCACCGCTCCCCAACCCCGCCCCGCCCCGCGCCCACTTGTCACTTGCCACGTGCCACCCGCCGCCTTTCCCTCTTCGCCACCGCCTCAACCACCACACCCGCCACCATGCACTACCAAGGACTCGGCACCAAAGCCCTCCACGCCGGCCAGCAGGCAGACCCCGCCACCCGCTCCTGCGCCGTCCCCCTCTACCAAACCAGCAGCTACGTCTTCCGCGACGCCGCCGACGCCGCCGACCTCTTCGGCATCCGCAAACTCGGCAACATCTACACCCGCCTCATGAACCCGACGACCGACGTGTTTGAGCAACGCGTCGCCGCGCTCGAAGGCGGCACCGCCGCGCTCGCGCACGCCTCGGGCCAGGCCGCCATCACCAACGCCATCCTCAACCTCGCCGGAGCCGGCGACCACATCGTCTCCGTCTCCCAACTCTACGGCGGCACCTACACCCTCTTCCACTACACCCTCAAAAAACTCGGCATCGAAGTCTCCTTCGTTGACGCCGACGACCCCGACGCCTTCCGCCGCGCGCTCCGCCCCAACACCAAAGCCTTCTACGGCGAAGGCCTCGGCAACCCCGCGCTCAACATCTTCCCCTTCGAAGAAGTCTCCAAAATCGCGCGCGACGCCGGCATCCCCGTCATCGTGGACAACACCTGCCTCTCGCCCATCCTCAACCGCCCCTTCGAATGGGGCGTCAACATCGTCGTCCACTCCTCCACGAAATACATCGGCGGCCACGGCACCTCCATCGCCGGCATCGTCGTTGACGGAGGCAACTTCGACTGGACGACCGGCGCCCGCTTCCCCGGCCTGACCGAACCCGACCCAAGCTACCACGGCCTCAAACACTGGGAAACCTTCGGCAACTTCGCCCCCGCCGCCGGCGCCAACATCGCCTACGCCATGAAAATGCGCCTCCAACTCCTCCGCGACATGGGCGCCTGCCTCTCGCCCTTCAATGCCTTCCTCATGCTCCAAGGCCTGGAGACCCTGCACCTGCGCATGGCGCGCATCTGCGACAACGCGCTCAAAACCGCCCACTACCTCGCCGCCCACGACAAAGTCGCCTGGACCAACTACCCCGGACTGAAAGAAAGCCCGCACCACGAAGCCGCCAAAAAGTATTTGTCCGGCGGCCACGGCGGATTGCTCGGCTTCGGCGTGAAGGGCGGATACGATGCCGGACGCAAACTCATCGAATCGCTGAAACTGTTTTCGCACGTGGCCAACATCGGCGACGCCCGCTCGCTCGCCATCCACCCCGCGAGCACGACGCACAGCCAGCTCAACGCCGCCGAACTGCACGCAGCCGGCGTCTCCCCCGACTTCATCCGCCTCTCCATCGGCACGGAGGATTTCGTGGACATCGAAGCCGACCTCGAACAAGCCCTCGCGCAAGTCTGACGCCCACCCCCAAGCAAAAATAGAATAGAACAATTTCCGCTTAATAGGTCGCAAAACAAACCTGCATGCCCTCGGGGCGGCACGCGCCTTATCCCCATTCCCAATGAACATCACTCTTTTGTAGGGGCGTCGCTTGCGACGCCCGGTTTGATAACCGTGCACCAGCAAAGGCCGTGCACCAGCAACGGGCTTCGCAAGCGAAGCCCCTACATGGCCCTGCTTCTAAAGAGTAATTTTCACTGGGAAAGGGTATTACTCTTCCATTTGGATGTCCTTGTTGCGGTGACGCGGGCAGCCGGCGCGCAGCCAGCCGTTGATGAAGCGGGCAATCTCGCCGTCGAGCACGCCTTGCGTGTCGCTGGTCTCGATGCCCGTGCGCAAGTCTTTCACCATCTGGAAGGGTTGCAGCACGTAGCTGCGGATCTGGCTGCCCCAGCCAATCTGGCCTTTCTCGCCGTAGAAACGTTCCATCTCGCCGCGTTGCTCGTCGAGGCGCTTTTCGTAGAGGCGCGCCTTCAGCACGCTCATCGCGCTGGCCTTGTTTTTGATTTGCGAGCGCTCGTTCTGGCAGACCACCACGATGCCGCTCGGGAGGTGCGTGATGCGCACGGCGGAGTCGGTCGTGTTGACGCCTTGGCCGCCTTTGCCGGAGGAGCGGTAAACGTCCACGCGCAGCTCGTTTTCGGGGATGTCGATTTTGATTTCGTCGTCGATTTCGGCGATCACATCCACCGCGCAAAACGAGGTGTGCCGGCGTTTGTTGGAATCGAACGGGCTGATGCGCACGAGGCGGTGCACGCCGCGCTCGGCTTTCGCGTAGCCGTAGGCGTTTTCGCCCTTGATCAGGAGCGTGGCGCGGCTGATGCCGGCCTGGTCTCCGGGTTGCACGTATTGCACTTCGATTTCAAAGCCCCGGCGTTCCGCCCAGCGGGCATACATGCGGAAGAGCATGTCGGCCCAGTCGTTGGACTCGGTGCCGCCGGCGCCGGACTGGATGGAGAGGATGGCGTTGTTCCTGTCGAAGCGTCCGGTGAGGAAGGAGGCGATTTCGATGCCGTCGAGTTCCTCAAGCATCGCGAGCGTGGTGGCGTCGAGTTCTTGCGCGTAGGTTTCCTGCTCTTCGTCCCCGGCGGCTTCGACGAGTTCGATCATCACGGCGATGTCATCGACTTTTTTCTGGAACGCGACGAGGGGCTGGATGGCGTGTTTCAGGCCGTTCAGCTTGGCGATGTGTTGCTGGGCGCGTTCGTTGTTGTCCCAAAAATCGGGCGCGCCCATGCAGGCTTCGAGCGCTTCTATTTCGCGGGTCTTTTGGTCAACGTCAAAGAAACCTCCATAAGTGGCCGGCGCGCTTTTTGATATTTTCGATATGGGAAAAGGTTTCAGGTGTGATCATGATGGGAAGAGGAATGGCGGATGCTGGAAGCGGAATAGCGGATGCTGGAAGCGGGATGGCGGATGGTGAGAAAAGGGATGGCGGATGGCTTGCAGGGTGGAAAAGCGTCCATCGCGTCATGCGCGGCGCGGGAGCGCAAGAATGAAAAGCAGCGAGGGCGGGCGAGGCAGTGTGTGCGGGGGCAGTGTGTGTGGTGTGTGTGGGGGGAGGCGAGGCGGCGGGGGCAGGTCTTGGATTCGCCAAGGACTATGGAGCGCGGGCGGCCCGCCCGCTCTTCAGAGTTTCAGGACTTGGATTCGCTGCTCAAGAGACGGTGCTTCACGGCCTGACACAAGGTCAGGCTACGGCGGCGGCGGGTCTCGCGGGGTTTCGTAGGGCGCGACCTTGTGTCGCGCCGGGGTTGGCGGCGCGGTCTGACACCCATTCCCAATGAAAATCACTCTTTTGTAGGGGCGTCGCTTGCGACGCCCGGCTTGATGACCGGGCAGGCCGTGCTCCAGCAACGGGCTTCGCAAGCGAAGCCCCTACATGGCTCTGTTTCTAAAGGGTCATGTTCTCTGGGAAAGGGTATGACAGGCGGATGCGGCCTGACAGAAGGGCAGGTCCTGCGACTTTGTGTCGCGCCGCGTAGACTCAGTTATGAAGCGGGGGCGCGGTCTTTATTGCCATTCGAGCAGGGCGTCCACGGCGTTGTGGTCGCTGGCGCGGATGTTGTCGCGGCGTTTGTCTATCACCGTGGCGGAGCGCGCGCGGAGGCCGGCGGTGGAGAAAATAAAGTCTATGCCGGGCTTTTTCGGATTATCAGGGTTGGCGGCGGCGTAGGCTTCGGTCAGCGCCAGCGGCGGACGGTGGGTTTCGTTGTCAAATTCAATGGCGCCGCCGGTGAGGTATTTATATATAATCGAGTCGCGTCTGGCGTTGAAGTCGCCGGTGAGGATGACGGGCGCGGATTGCGTCCGGCGTTGCTGGATGCGCTCCATGAGGAGGAGGGCTGATTTGGCGCGGGCGGCGGGCACGTGGACGTTGAGGTGGGTGTTGAAGAAGTAGACTTTTCTGCCGGTGCGTTTGCCGTCGGCGATTTCGTGGAAGAGGGCGTAGGTGACGTTGCGTTTGCCGCCTTTGCCTCCGGGCGCCCATTGGTTGGAGCCGGGGGTCTCGGGGGTGTCGGAGAGCCAGAAGGTGCCGCGGTCGGCGCGGTCGATTTTCCAGCGGTCTTTGCGCCAGAAGATCATGTTGGAGAGGGAAAATTCTTTGTGGGTTTTGCCGTTTCGTTCGCCGCTGCACGCGGCGTAGTGGGAGTCGTAGTCGGGGAGGAGGGCGGCGGCGAGTTGGTTGACTTGGTGCAGCGCGGCGTCGGGGTGGACGGTGGTTTCCTGCGTGCCGATGAAATCGTAGGGCGCGCCGCCGGTCTTGTCGCGCATGACTTCGAGGACAATGGGTTGGCGGACGGCCCAGGGTTCGCATTTGGCGTTCTTTTCCCATGATGGCTGGGAGGCGAGGATGTTGAAGGTGAGCACGCGCACGGGCGCGGCGGCGGGGGGCGGCGTTTTCGGCGCGGAATGGGCGGTGGCAGAGGTCGCGCACGAGAGCGCGAGCAGGGCGAGGAGGCGGGTGGTGATGGAGCGGGTTTTTGTCATGGCTGGCGTGTTTGTATTTGGTTTTGTGATACGTGGGGAAATTGAGGATTTATTTGCCGCGCGGATGGATGGCGTCTTCATATATAAGCCGGCGAGGGTGTCGGCGTTGCCCGGCTATTTTTTCAGGGTGAGACGGGTGGTGACGGGGAGGTGGTCGGAGGGGTGGTGGTCGCCGTTATAGGTGTCGGTCAGGACGAGATAGTCGAGGACATCAAAATGGGGGCTGGTGAGAATGTAATCAATGCGCGCGCCCGGTTTGCCTTGAAACACGCCGCCGGGGAAGCCTGTTCCGTCGGGGCCTTTGCGCGGCGTTTGGGTCGTGTCATAGGCGTCGGCGAGGATTTTTTTGATGGCGAGGATTTGCCGGGTTTCCGGTTTGGAGTTGAGGTCGCCGGTGAGAATGACGGGGGCGTCGCCGGCGATTTCTTTTATTTTGCGCACCATGAGCGGGCCGGAATTCTGGCGCGCGGTGACGTTTTTCCAGTAGAAGTGCGCGGTGAGGAAATAGAATTCGCGTCCGGATTTTTTCTCGCGGAGTTTGGCCCAGTGGCAGATGCGCCGGTCGGTGGCGTCCCAGCCGATGCTGGGTTCGTCGGGTGTTTCGCTGAACCAGAAGGTTCCCGTGGTGATTCGCTCGAAAAGGGCGCGTTTGTAGTAGATGGCGCAGTTGTGGGAGTCGCCGCGTTTTCCGGCGTAGGGCGCGGCGGTGCGGGCGTATGCGGGGAGGAGGGCGTCGAGGTCTTCGAGCTGGCGCGCGTTTCCTTCCTGCGTGCCTACGATGTCGAAATCGTGCCGGGTGATTAATTGCGCGAGAGGGGTCTTGCGGATGTCCCAGCCGTTGCCGCTTTTTTCGTCGGCGGCGGCGGCGACGCGGATGTTGTATTGCGCGACGCGGAAGCTCACGGCGTCCGGGGCGGCGGGAAGCATGCCGGGGGCGGCGCGGGCGGGGAGGACGAGCGCGAGGAACAGGGGGAGCGCCGTGCGGAGGGCGGCGTGGAGTGTGGCGTGGAGGGCGGAGGTCATCGGGAGGTTTGGAAAAGTTGCGGTTCGGTGAGGGTGGATTTTTTGCCGTCGGAGATTTCGGCGCGCCATTCGCAGGCGGCGTCGGGCTTCAGGTTTTCCCAGCGGAAGGTCGCGGTGGCGCCGGCGGCGGCGGTGGTGGTGGCGAGTTTTTGGAAGGGTTCGATTTTCGCGCCGAAGTCGTGGTCGAGGGTGTAGTCGGCGGCGGGGTCGGTGCGCCAGGTGTTGGTGTAAGGGGAGTAGGTTTGGACGCGGATGGTGTTGCGGCGGGGGGAGAGGGTGAGGATGCCGAGGAAGCCGTTGCCGCCGTTTTCGACGCCGGCGGTGTCGTCGTGCTGGAAGTCCATGAGGATGGAGTGGACGACGCGGTCCTCGAAGGTGTCGGCGCGGTGGCCTTCGCCGGTGACGTGGCCGCCGACGATGAGCATGAGGTTGGGGTGTTTTTTGAGGGCGTCGTAGGCGGCTTGTCCGTCGGGGAGGAAGTTGCCTTGGAGGCCGGGGAGGAGCGCGCCGTGGGTGACGAGGATGGCGCGGCGGTCGGGGTGGCGGTCGAGGAGGGCGGAGGCCCACGCGAGGGCGTCGGGGTTCTTTTTGGGGAAGCCGAACTGGAGGGAAATGACGATGTATTTGTCGGTGCCGGCGTCGAAGAGCATGTAGTGGTTGTGGTTGGTTTTGCCGAGGTGGCCGCCGTAGTAGGATTTGTTTTTGAAGTGGGCGACGCCGAAATATTTTTCGTAGAGCGCGCCGGGGCCGTCCCACGCGATTTTGCCGGGGGCGGCTTGGTGGCGCTGGTCGTGGTTGCCGACGGCGGGGCTGTAGGGGAGGCCTTCGGGGAGGCCGGTGAGGGCGGGGTCTTCAAGGAGGTAGAGGCCTTGTTCGGAGGCGACTTTCCATTCGTCCTCGGCGGCGTCGCCGGTGTCGGTGATGTCGCCGAGATGGAGGGCGAAGGCGACGCCGAGTTTTTTGGCGTTTTGGGCGAGCCATTTCATTTGGGAGGCGAGCATTTCGGGGGCGCCGCCGTGGTGGCTGTTGGTGTAATACTGGGTGTCGGGGAGGAGGGCAATTTTGTAGTCGGGGGAGGCGTCGGGGAGACGGCGTCCGAGGAAGGTGACGGAGAGGTCGCCGGGGGCGCGGCTGGTTGTGGCGGAGAGGGCGAGGGT
>JAIRTK010000426.1 GCA_031254955.1 Opitutaceae bacterium | reverse complement strand
CCAGTTTCATCATCAGCTTCTTCGTCGTCGTCTTCTTCAGCATCTCAGGACGTTGTCCGAGGCAACCGACATGTCTATAGGTCTTTCCTTCGGGGATAATTCAAACCGAGGACACACCCGCTTTCCTCTTTCTCTTTCCTCTTTCCTCTTTCTCTTTCCTCGTTCTCGTTCTCGTTCTCGTTCCTCGTTCTCGTTTTCGTGCTCTTTCTCGTTATCTCTTTCTCCTCCAAGAGGTGCGCCGGGAGAGAAAAATAAAAAGAAAGAGAAGGATAAAGAGAAAGAGGAAAGATAAAAAAAAAGAGAAAGCGGAAAGAGGAGGCTAAAGGGAACCTCTAAAAATTCAAAACAAACCAGCCGCGCACCGAGCGAAGCGACAGTCTAACAAACCGCGAAAAATCGCGAAATTCCCAACAAGTATTTTTTCTCAAACAAATTATCCCCCTCTGATTTGATAGTTTGCGTCCTTTCGCGTCTTTTGGCGGTTTAAAACCGATTTTTAGAGAGTCCCTAAAAAGGAAAGATACAGGACGCATGGCCTCGCCTGGAGTCGCGCCCTCTTTCCAGCAATGGCGTTATTCGGGATTGCATCGTTGGAAATAGTTGCATTCAAAATTCACCTTTTTGTCATGGAAACCCCCTTGAATCAGCAGCCTGCCGCGCAGCCGCGGCATTTTCTCATGGGCAACGAGGCGGCGGCGCTGGGCGCCGCACACGCCGGCGCGGCGCGCGGCACCGGTTATCCGGGAACGCCTTCCAGCGAAATCCTGGACGAGTTCAACCGCCTCGGCGGCAAGGCCGAGTGGGCGCCGAATGAAAAAGTCGCCGCGGAGGTCGCACTCGGCGTGGCGTTCGCCGGGGCGCGGGCGTTTGCCACGATGAAGCATGTCGGTCTCAACGTCGCCGCCGACGTGCTCTTCACCGCCGCCTACAGCGGAGTGGACGGGGCGCTGGTCATCATGGTGGCCGACGACCCCGGCATGGCCTCCAGCCAGAACGAGCAAGACTCGCGCCGCTACGCGGTCGCCGCGGGCGTGCCGATGCTGGAACCCTCGGACTCGCAGGAGGCCTACGACTTCACGCGGCTGGCCTTCGAGATCTCGGAACGATGGAAAATCCCCGTGCTGCTCAAGCTCACCACGCGCGTCTGCCACTCAGGCTCGATCATCGTGCCGCGCGAGCCGGCGCCGCCGGCGCCACCGCGTTTCGAGCGCGATATGCGCACGCACGTCATGGTGCCCGGCAACGCGCGCCCCGCGCACCGGCGCCTGCGCGCGAAACTGGCCGAAATCGCCGCGTGGAACGAGCAAAACGGGCCGAATATCCTCGTCGCCGGCGCCGCCGGCGCGCCGGGCATCATCACCGCCGGCTCGTCCTACCAATACGCCCGCGAAGCCGCGCCCGACGCCGCGTTTTTTAAGATCGGCATGATTCACCCGCCGCCGCTGACGGCGGCGCTGGCGTTTGCCGCGTCGGTGAAACGCGCCGTCGTGATCGAGGAAAACGACCCGGTGCTGGCGGACGCGCTGCGCGCCGCCGGCGGAAAAATCGAAGGCGCGCCGGAGATGTTCCGCTTCGGCGAACTGAGCGTTTCGCGCGTGCGCGCGATTCTCGCCGGCGACACCACGCCGGAGCCGCCGCCGCCGAAGGCGATCCCCCCGCAACTTTGCAACGGCTGCCCGCACCAACGCTCGTTCACGACCATCAAGAAACTCGGCTGCATCGTGGCGGGCGACATCGGCTGCTACACGCTCGCCGCCGCGCCGCCGCTCTCGGCGATGGACACGCAAATCTGCATGGGCGCGGGCATCGGCGTCGGCCTCGGGCTGCGCCACACGCTCCCGCGCGCCGAGGCGAGGCGCGTCGTCAGCGTCATCGGCGACAGCACCTTCTTCCACAGCGGGCTGACCGGCCTGGCCGAGATGGCCTACAACACGCCGGCGACCGGCCACGTGCTGATCATCCTCGACAACTCGACGACGGCGATGACCGGCCAGCAGCACCACCCCGGCACCGGCTGGCACCTCGACGGCACGCCGGCGCGGGCGATTGACTACGAGAAAATCGCGCGCGCGATGAACATCGAAACCGTGGCGACGTTCGACCCGTTAAAAGACGCGGACGCGTTCGAGACGGCGCTGCGCGACGCGCTCGACAACGAAAAACTGGCGGTGTTTGTCCTGAAACGCCCCTGCGTGCTCGCCGCCGTCGCCCTCGCCAGAAAAACAGGAGCCAAATCATGAACGCGACAACAACGACAACAACGGCAACGACGACGACGACAACAACGGCAGACACGCCGCCGCCGCCACCAGCGCCGCCGCCAGCGCCGCCGCCGGCCAGCAACAACCTCCCCCCCCTCGCCTCCGGCAAAACGCCGCCGCCGCCGCCGGCACCGCCGGTGCCGCCGGACAGGGTGACGAACGTGAAAATCGCGGGCGTCGGCGGCATGGGCGTGCTCACGTCCACGCGCATCCTCGCGGAAGTGTTTTTCCGGCGCGGACTGGACGTGAAAAAAGCGGAAGTGCACGGCATGAGCCAGCGCGGCGGCTCCGTGTGCAGCGACGTGCGCTTCGGCCCGAAAGTGTTCAGCCCGATGATTCCCGCCGCCGGCACCGATTTTCTGGTGCTCTTCCAAGACGACCAGGAACCGATCTACGCGGCGGACTGCTCGCCGGCGACCATCGTGCTGCGCGCCTCGGCGCTGGACTTGTCCAAATTGAAAAACAAACGCGCGCTGAACACCGCCATGATCGGGATGCTGAGCCGCGAGTTCGCCGGCGTGCCCGAGTCGGAATGGCTCGCGGTCATCCGCGACATTTTCCCGGAAAAACTGCGCGAGGCAAACATCGAGGCCTTCGCGCTCGGACGCCACCACGCGTGACGCGCCCGCCGCCCGCCGCGCGCCGGATGTCCCGGACGCCTGCCACCCGCGCCCCGCAGTGGTGATGCGAACGGCGGACAGCGCGGATGACGGTGCTGCGGATGGCGGAAAGAAGGGCGGCTCACGAGTTTTCGATTTCCCCTGATTTTACCAGTCGCAAATGCCGCTCATTCAAACGGCAAATGTTCAACCGTTCGAAAACCGATTGGATAAAATCAAATTCCGTCCGTGTATTAAAATAGAAAAGAGTGCTAATATGCGGATGCGACCCAAACCCCCAGGAGAGGGTTGATAAAGTCGGGACAATGGCATCCTTCACGCGCCATTTTTTAATCTCCACGTGGTGCGATAGCAGAATAATCGCATCCCATGCCGGCAGACGCTCCTCGTTGCGCACAAGAAATTGAAACGCCTTCTGATACTCCGTTTCCTCAAGGCATGGAAAACTTCCGTTGGAGGATTGTCTGCTCAGCGCGACCTCAAAACGGGCGGTGATATCCGCTGCCTCGCCGGCACGGTCGGGGGCCGGACGGCAAATTGCGAGCGAGCGCGAACACGGTCCGACGCGGGCATCCGCGACCGCCGCGTTTTCAAATGCCTCCGCAAGCATCCCTTCCGTGGAAGGCTTCATCTTGCGGAGCGAATGCCCCCATCCATTCGATTTTGGAGGGAAATAATACAACACATGTCATCTAAAAACGCTGACAGGGTATTTTTCAACATTGATATAATCGAC
>JAIRTK010000416.1 GCA_031254955.1 Opitutaceae bacterium | reverse complement strand
GCTGCGTGTTAAGAGCTTGAAGGATGAAAACTGATTCATGTGAAGAAACTTGCCGAACAGATGCAGATTGGTTCAACTCAAAAAATCAACAATACTCCCCCTAGCCCCTTTGGCTTGGCTCATACTCCCCCTAGCCCCTTTGGCTTGGCTCATACTCCCCCTAGCCCCTTTGGCTTGGCTCCTGACCATCGGGAAAAGCCGTCAGCCCCAAGCCATATCTTCAAAAAAGGTGAACCTTTTTATATATTACCCTCGACACGCCTTCTCATGGAAGGGGCACCACTGGCGCGTCGGTGTTCAGCTTGCCTCCCGGCAGGAGGCGCTCACCACTCTTACACTCCGTCCTCCCCCTCCCAAGTTTCTTTCCGTCTTCCCACGGCGCATCGCGCAGGGTCTCGCGCTGACAAGATAAAGAGGAACGAAGGAAGCGGGAGGATTCCGGCGGGACATCCTTTTGGGTTGCATCCACCGGGGTGCATGGCACGCGGACGGCGTGACCGGCGCGACTGGCGTGACCGGCGCGACTGGCGGACAAGCGGGCAGGCGGGCAGGCAGGCGGACCGGCGGGCAGGCGAGCGGGCGGGTGCCGGTTGCATTTCGTCTCGTCACGCCCGCGGAAGTTGTCGTTATTGCCCGGTGAACAATGTCGCTGCTGCTACTCGCCAACGTCGAAAACCTCGCCGGACGTCCCGTTGAATTCTGGATCAAGGCGCTGCTTATCATCGTCGGGCTGTTCGTCCTCTTCTGGATTCTCGAAAAACTTTTCAAAACCAGCCGCCTCATCCTCAGCATCGCGTTGCTGGTGGTCATCGTGATGATTGGCTACAATTGGATTTATCATCGCAACGAGCCTGCGTTCATGACCCCCGCGCTCGACATCCTCGCCCCCGTTTTCGGCGGCCCCGACCGCCCCGCCACGCCGCCCGCCGGCACGACCAAGCGCCACGCCACGCCATCCACCGGCGCCACCGCGCGCCCCGGCGCGCCGCCTGTCGCCGTTCCGCCCAAAGCCGCGCCGCCGCCCAGCGCGCCGCCACCAAAAACCCCGCCGCCTGCCACCCCGCCGCCCAAGGCCGTGCCGCCCAAGGCTCCGCCGCCCAAAGCCCCGCCACCCGCCACCGCGCCGCCCACGCGCCCGCGATGACCGCTGGTTTCGTGACGCGCAGCCATTGCGCCCTCTTTCCAAGCGACAATGCAAACCAAGGCCACCTCCCTCTTTCCTCTTTCCTCTTTCCTCGTTCTCTTTCTCGTTCTCGTTCCTCGTTCCTCGTTCTCTTTCTTCTTTCCTCGTTCTCTTTTTCTTTCTCTTCCCCCTGTCCTCTTTCCACTTCCCCTTCCCCTTTCCCCTTTCTCTTCCTCCTCCAAGCGATGCCGCCGCCGGGAAGAGTCGGGGCGATAAAGATAAAGAATAAAGAGGAAAGAAGAAAGAGGGAGTGAGGCACAACTCTGGCTCGCGCCCCCCCCTGCTGGCGCACGTGTCTTTTTCTGTCGCTTTTTGCTGAAACCCAAATAGCTTTCCGCCTTTTTCCTATGCCTAAAGAATACTCCGATATCGGCCTCATCGGCCTCGCCGTCATGGGCCAGAACCTCGCCCTCAACATCGCCGACCACGGCTTCCAAATCTCGGTTTACAACCGCACGACCGAAAAGACCGACAAATTTGTCGAGGAAAACCCGGACACCCCCGGCGGCCTCGTCGGCACCAAGACCCTTGAAGAATTCGTCCGCTCCCTCGCGAAACCCCGCAAGATGGTCCTCCTCGTCCAAGCCGGACGCGCCACCGACGCCGTCATCGACGGACTCGTCCCGCTGCTCGAACAAGACGACATCATCATCGACGGCGGCAACGCCCTCTGGACGGACACCATCCGCCGCGAAAAAACGCTCAAGCAAAAAGGCCTCCGCTTCATTGGCTCCGGCGTTTCCGGCGGCGAGGAAGGCGCGCGCTTCGGCCCCGCCCTCATGCCCGGCGGCGACAAGACCGCCTACAAACAACTCGAAAAAATCTGGAACGCCATCGCCGCCAAAGTGGACCGCCAAACCGGCAAACCCATCCCCGGCGCCGCCCCCGGCAAACCCGCGAAAGGCGGCGTGCCCTGCGCCACCTACATCGGCGAAAACGGAGCCGGCCACTACGTGAAAATGGTGCACAACGGCATCGAATACGGAGACATGCAGATGATCTGCGAAGCCTACGCGATCCTGAAAGGCCTCCTCGGCCTCAAACCCGCCGAGATGGGCGCCATCTTCACCGAATGGAACCGCGGCGCGCTCGACAGCTTCCTGGTCGAAATCACCGCCGACATCCTCAAACAAAAAGACCCCGTCACGAAAAAACCCTTCGTGGACATCGTGCTCGACACCGCCGGACAGAAAGGCACCGGCAAATGGACCTCGGTCAACGCGCTCGACATGGGCGTGCCCGCGCCCACCATCGCCGAGTCCGTCTTTGCCCGCTGCCTCTCCGCCGTGAAAGAAGAACGCGCCGCCGCCTCGAAAATCCTCAAAGGCCCGAAAACGAAAAAATACACCGGCTCGAAAAAAGCGCTCATCGAAGCCATCCACGACGCGCTCTACTGCTCGAAAATCTGCTCCTACGCGCAAGGCTTCCAGCTCATGCGCGAAGCGCAAAAAGCATACGGCTGGAAACTCGACTTTGGCCGGATCGCGCAAATCTGGCGCGGCGGCTGCATCATCCGCGCGGCCTTCCTGCAAAAAATCACCGAAGCCTACAAAAAGAACCCGAAACTCGCGAACCTGCTCCTCGACCCGTATTTCAACAAGACCATCCAGACGGCGCAGGCGAACTGGCGCAAAGTCGTGTCGCTCGCGGTCGGGCACGGCATCAGCATCCCGACCTTCAGCTCGGCGCTCTCCTACTACGACGGCTACCGCTCCGCCCGCCTGCCGGCCAATCTGCTGCAAAGCCAGCGCGACTACTTTGGCGCACACACCTACGAGCGCGTGGACATGAAACGCGGCCACTTCTTCCACATCGACTGGCCCGACCCCAGACGCCCGCAATCCAAGGCCTGAACGCGCGCGCCGCCGCCGCCGCAAACCGAGACGCGCGCGCGGCAGCGCGGATAAAATAACACGCCCGCGAGACAGCACCCACGAGACAGCGTGAGCGAGACGTGCGCACATTCGTTTTCATCCCCTTTCCCAGTGAACAGGACCCTATAGAAGCAGAGCCATGTAGGGGCTTCGCTTGCGAAGCCCGTTGCTGGAGCACGGCCTTTGCTGATGCACGGTTATCAAGCAGGGCGTCGCAAACGACGCCCCTACAAAAGAGTGATTTTCATTGGGAATGGGTATAATACCAGTTCCGAAGCATTTTTAGACTTTAGGCAGGATTGGTGCCCTAGGTAGGGCGAGGCGTCCCGCCGAGCCGGTGGCCCCCCACGGCGCGGCGGGGCCCCGC
>JAIRTK010000344.1 GCA_031254955.1 Opitutaceae bacterium | reverse complement strand
ATAGAAAACGAATAGAGAGAACGCGAACGCGAACGAGAAAGAGAACGAGAACGAGGAAGGCGGAAGAGGGCGCGGCTTTGGGTTGAAATGCATTCGGGAGCGATTCGCCGGGGGACGATTTGCCTGGGGACGATTTGCCGGGGCGGGTTGCGGAAAACCTGCATTTCCGCCTTCAATCCCGCGTCCGTGTCCGCCAAGCTGTTTCCTTCCCTCAACACCCATGACAAAACCAAACCGCGCCCGCGCCGCCAAGGTGCTCATCAAACGGCTCTCCTGGAAAGACCTCGATCCGGTTTATCTGCGCCGGCTGGTCGCGATGGCGCGTGACGAGGACCTCGCCGGACTTGGCCTGCGCCACCGTCCGCGCGCGACCGGCGACCGGTCCACCGCCAGCATTGCCGCCGCCCCCCGCAAAAGTTCCTCCAATCTCGTCGCCCGCGAGCCGCTCACCGTCTGCGGCCTGCCGCTCGTCCCGCTCATTCTGGCCGCCTATGGCCGGCCAGCCGGCGTGCGCCCCCGCGTGCAGGACGGCGCCCGCGTCCCTGCCGGCGCGGTGCTCGCCACCCTCGACGGCGACCCGCGCGTGTTGCTCGCCGCCGAGCGCGTGCTGCTGAATTTCCTCCAGCGACTCTCCGGCATCGCCACGCAAACCCGGCGCCACGCCGCCGCGCTCGGCGATTCCGCCACGCGCCTGCTCGACACGCGCAAGACCACGCCCGGCTACCGCATGCTGGAAAAATACGCCGTGGCCTGCGGCGGCGGCTGGAACCACCGCCTCGGACTCTTCGACCGCGTGATGCTCAAGGACAACCACCTCGCGCTGCTCGGCTCCGACGACAACCTCGCCGCCGCCGTGGCCCGCGCCAGAAAAAACGCCCCCGCGCTCCCCGTGGAGGTCGAAGTGGACCGCCTTGACCAAATACCCCCGGTCCTCGCCGCCGGCGCCGATGTCATCCTGCTCGACAACTTCACGCCCGCCCGGCTCCGCGCCGCCGTCGCCCTCATCGCCGGACGCGCCTTCACCGAGGCGAGCGGCGGCATCACATTGAAAACACTGCCCAAGCTTGCCCGCCTCGGCCTCGACTTTGTTTCCACCGGCGCGCTCGTCCACCAAAGCATCTGGACCGACATCGCCCTCGACTGGCGCACCTGACGGAGCGAGGCGCTAAAAAGCGCACGGAAGACAACAAAGGGAACGAAGAACAAGCGCAGAGAAACCATGCGGATCGAGCGGCGCAGGTGGCACGGGCGGATCAAGCAGCACGGGCGACCTCGCCCGTGAGAGTGGAAGCGGCTTCCAGCCGCTTGCACGGCGAAGCCGCCGGATTGCGTGGCACAGGCGACTCGCCCGTGGACGGCGTTCCGCGCCGCAACCCCTCCCACCTCCCCCCCCCACACACACACCACACACACATGCCCCTGCGCGCGAGCCACCTCCGGCGGGCGTAACCTCATACCCTTTGCGAATGAAACTCACACAATGGAAGCCGTTAAAGGTAGGGCGAGGCGTCCTTAGTGTGAGTTTCATTCGCAAAGGGTATGACATTACGCGAAGGAGGGGTCTCCGGGGAGCGCACGCGAGACGCGTGCACTCCCCGGACCGGACAATCTGCCTGCTTCCGCGTAACCTCCGTTAACAAAATAGAATTAGCGCCATTTCCGCCCAATCGAAACCGGGCATCACGAGCGCGCGCCAGCGCCAGCAGCATCGCCCCCACCAGTGCCGCCACCGCCACCGACACCGCCCCCACTGCCGCCACCGCTGCCAGCACCACTACCGCCGCTGCCCCCACCAGCGTCACCCCCATCGCCCCCACCAGCGTCGCCCCCGCCACCATCAACACCGCCACCGCTACCGCTGCCGCTGTCACCGCCACCCCCACCGCCGGCAACACCATCACCGCTGCCGCCGCCTCCCCCGTCACCGGCGGCGAAAGGCAAGGTGGCGTTTTTCCGGTAGGCGGTGGCGGTGAACAAAGCGATCAGCTCGGCCCCTTCGTCGGTCACGGCCACCTCGAAAGTGGCCAGTTTGCGATGGATATGCACGGCGCGCGCCTCCGCGACAAGCGTCGCGCCGACACCGACGCTCTTGAAAAAACGGATGCTGGTCTCGACGGACACAGCCCAGTTACCATAGGCGTTGACGGCGGCGGCGAAGGCAAGATCGGCGAGGGTGAAAATCGCGCCGCCCTGCGCGACATTGCCGGCATTGAGGTGCCTGTCCCTGATTTCCATGCGGGCCTTGGCCGCGCCAGGGGCGGCTTCCAGCAACTCGATGCCGGAGAAAGCCGCGTAACGGTCGTTTTTGAAAAAATCCTTGATGGTCATGGCGGGAATTGACAGGCGGGCGGTTTCAGCCGCCGCCCATATTTTTTTTCACAAACCCGTGAAAGGCAAGAATCGGATGGCGCCCCGCTCCGGAAACGCACCCCTAGCCCGCCGCCCTCCCCCCAACCGGGACGGCACCTCCCGCCTGCCACCGCAAAGACCTCGCGCGAAGCGCGGCCTTTCCGATGCCCCTGACGTTACACGGAGAAACAAACCCAGCCCATGCCGCGACCTAAATCGACCTAATACCCTTTGCGAATGGAAATCCCCCTTCAGGTAGGGCGAGGCGTCCCGCCGAGCCGTGGGAAGCACTCGCGGCACGGCGGGACGCCTCGCCCTACCCATAACGGCGTCCTTAGGGGGATTTTCATTAGGAAAGGGTATGAGGTCGATTTAGGTCGCGGCATGGGCTGGGTTTGTTTCTCCGTGTAACGTCAGGGGCATCGGAAAGGCCACGCTTCGCGTGAGGTCTTTGCCGGTGGCAGGTGGAAGGTGCCGTCCCGGTTGAGGGGAGGGCGGCTGGCTAGGGGTGCGTTTCCGGCGCGGGGCGCCATCCGATTCTTGCCTTTCGCGGGCTTGTGAAAAAAAACATGGGCGGCGGCTGAAACCGCCCGCCTGTCAATTCCCGCCATGACCATCAAGGATTTTTTCAAAAACGACCGTTACGCGGCTTTCTCCGGCATCGAGTTGCTGGAAGCCGCCCCCGGCG
>JAIRTK010000234.1 GCA_031254955.1 Opitutaceae bacterium | reverse complement strand
GGCTTGGGTGTGGCCGCCGTCACCACGCTTCACTTTTTCTATGAAATTCCAAACATCCTGCCCGCCCGGCGGAGGCCTCGGAGAGGCCTCCCTACCGGCGCTTCCGCGCCAGGCCTTTTGCGTTGGGCGGTTCGCAAATACCTCTCTGCCCGCGTAACTTCAGGAAGTCGGTTAAATTTAAACTGGCGGCGGCGGACGTGGTGCGGACGTGGCGGCGGACGTGGTGCGGACGTGATGGCGGACGCGTTTATGCCATCGCCTTGGTGAGGCGGGTGGCGGACTCTTCCCAGGCTTCGGTGGTGACTTGGAGCAGGTCAACGAGGGCGGTCAGTTCGCGGTTGAGGGCGAGGGCTTTGCCGTGGTCGGTGTAGGTCTCGGGCGCTTCCAGCGCGGCGGCAAGCTCGGCTTGGCGGGTTTCGAGGTCGATCACGTCTTTTTCCAGTCGCGCGACTTCGGCGCGGAGGCGGGCGAGTTGGTTGGGGGTGAGTTTGGGGGATTTCGGAATGCGGGTTGCCGTTTCGCCCGGAACGGAATGCGGGGCGGCGGTTTCGCCGGAGGAGAGGGGAGGCGGCAGTTTGCCGCTTGTCAGGTTTCTCGCTTCGCCCGGAATCGAATGCGGCGGGGGGCCGCTTTTGCTTTGGGCGGGAACTGAATGCGGCGGGATGCCGCTTCCACTTTGGGTGGTTTGCGGGGGGCGGGCGTCGTTGAAGCCGGCGGTCAGGGCGGCGCGTTCGTTGGTGGCGCGGGATTTTTCCAGATAATAGTCGTAGTTGCCCGCGTAGGGCGTGAGGAGGCCGCCGTGGACGTGGAGGACGGTTTGGGCGAGGGCGCGGATGAAATACACGTCGTGGCTGATGAAGAGGAGGGTGCCTTCGTAGGTTTTCAGGGCGGCGACGAGCGCGTCGATGGAGGGGATGTCGAGGTGCGTCGTGGGTTCGTCCATGAGGAGGAGGTTCGGCGGCTTGACGAGGAGGCGCGCGAGGGCGAGGCGGGATTTTTCGCCGCCGGAGAGCACGCTGACTTTTTTGAAGACATCGTCTTTGCGGAAGAGAAAGGCGCCGAGGATGGCGCGGGCTTGCTGCTCGGTGAGCTGGTTTTCGGCGGTGCGCAGTTCCATGACGTTGTCCAGGACGGTCGCGCCGGCTTGCAGGTTGTCGAGGCGGTTTTGGGCGAAGTAGCCGGTGGTGACGTTGGCGCCGGGTTCGCGGGTGCCGGCGTCGATCGGGATGACGCCGCCGAGGATTTTCAGGAGGGTGGATTTGCCGGCGCCGTTGGGGCCGACGAGGACGATGCGCTGGCCGCGTTCGGCGGTGAAGTTGAGGTCGCGGTAAACGACGTGGTTTCCGTAGGCTTGGCGGACGCGGGCGAGTTCGATGACTTTCAGGCCGGAGCGCGGGGGTTGGGGGAATTTGAAATGGATGCGCGAGAGGTCGTCCTCGGGTTCGTCGATGGCGTCTTCCTTGAGGCGTTCGATTTGTTTTTCGCGGGATTTGGCGCGGCTGGCGAGGGAGGCCTTGGCGCCGAAGCGGTCCACGAAGCTTTGCAGGTGGGCGATTTCGCGTTGCTGGTTTTTGTATTGGGCGAGCAGGGCGGCGCGGCGGTGTTCTTTTTCGGCGAGGTAGGCGTCGTAGTTGCCGTGGTAGTAGTGGAGGGCGCGGGCGCGCAGTTCGAGGATGCCGGTGCAGAGGGCGTTGAGGAAGGCGCGGTCGTGCGAGATGACGACGAGGCCGCCGGGGTAGCGGGTGAGGTAATCCTGAAACCAGAGGAGCGCCTCAAGGTCGAGGTGGTTGGTCGGTTCGTCGAGGAGGAGCAGCGCCGGCTCGGCGACGAGCAGGCGGGCGAGGTGGGCGCGCATGACCCAGCCGCCGGAGAATGTGCGGGCGGGCTTGCCGGCGTCGCCTTCCTTGAAGCCGAGGCCGGCGAGGATTTTGCGGGCGCGGGGTTCGAGGGTGTAGTCGATGTCCCAGTCGTCCTCGGTGGGTTCCAGTTTTTTGCCGCCGGTGGCGATGTGGAGGATGGTTTCGTCGGAGGCCGGGGCGCTTTCCTGCGGGAGATAGCCGAAGTCGGCGCCGCGTTCCCAGGTGATTTCGCCGGTGTCGGGGCGTTCCTCGCCGAGGATGAGGTTGAAGAGGGTGGACTTGCCGGCGCCGTTGGGGCCGACGAGGCCGAGGCGGTCGTTGCGGGCGATGAAAAGCGACACGCCGGAGAAGAGTTCGCGGGTGCCGTAGGATTTGGAAACGTCGGCCAGAGTGAGCATGAGCGTTGCGCAAGAAAGGGTGTGCCGCGCGCGGGGTCAATGGCGGGAGGCGGGCGGGAGGGCGCGTCTTCGCGGGCGCTGGCCGCGAAAAAACATTGCTCGGGGAAAAGAGGCGTTGATAGTCAAGGGGTCATGACAAAACACAATGATGCGGGCGACGTTTCCATCGGTTATTGGATGATGGCCTTGTTGATTTCATGGATTCCCCTTGTGAACTTGGTGGCGGTGCCGATTTTGGCGTTTTGCGCGGGGGACCGGACCAAGCGGAATTTTTACCGGGCGCTGATTGTCTGGTTTTTGGTGGTCGTGCTTCTCCAGATTGCGCTGCTCCTTACGGGGGTTTTGACAGGCGCATTGGCGGGGCTTTTGACCATGATACTGGAACAGCTAAAAAACATGCAGGCGGCCCAGTGACCGGAGGGGACTGGGCGCGGGTCGCCGAATCCGGACAAAAAGTTGGCCGGTCGCCTACCCCTAAGCGACCGGCCATTTGCTTTCTTAGTTACCCCAAAACTCCCGCTATGCGGGAGAAGTGAAAAACTTTATGATGTGAAGAAACAACATCTCCCGGCTTTCGTCAACAAAAACTTTGATTTTTTTGCGATATATTTTTAATTTGTTGTTTATCAATAAATTAAAATGAATTATTTTTTGCCGACGCCGCGAAATCACAAGCACGCCACGCGGTGAAACGCGTTTCCCGTTTGACGCGGGACGGGGCGCGCTTACCTAGAGGGCCATCCCTTCCGCCCGTCCGGCGTGCGCGCCGGGCGGGTGTTTTCCGCATGAACCGGGTCCACATCAAAACTTACGGGTGCCAGATGAACGCGCGCGACAGCGAGGCGGTCGCGGCGATGTTGCGCGCCCGGGGGTATCGCATCGTCGGCTCGGAAGACGAGTGCGACATCCTGCTGCTCAACACATGCAGCGTGCGCGACGCCGCCGAGCAAAAGGCCATCGGCAAGGCCGCCCACATGAGCGGGCGCAAGCGCCGCCAGCCCGGCTTCATCCTCGGCATCCTCGGCTGCATGGCGCAAAACCGCGGCGCCGCGCTGCTCGACCGCCTGCCCGACGTGGACCTCATCGTGGGCACGCAGAAATTTCACCAGGTGCCCGACTTTCTGGACAACCTGCGCGCCGCGCGCGAGGCCGGCGTGCCGGTCGGCGAGACGATCATCGACATCCGCGAGGAGGAAGGCTCGCAGAACAGGATCAAGGATCACCTCTTGACGGCGGCGGGCGAGGGCGGCGCAGGCGGCGCGGCGATTCGTAATGGAAAAACGGATACGAGCGACGGCGCCGCCGTCGAACGCGATGGCGCGGCGGACGGGGACGAGGCGCGGCAGGTGAGCGCGTTTGTGTCGATTCAGCAGGGATGCGACATGCATTGCTCGTTCTGCATCGTGCCGAAGACGCGCGGCGACGAACGCTCGCGTCCCACGGACGACATCGTGCGCGAGGTCGAGGAGCTGGCGGCGCGCGGCGTGCGCGAGGTGACGCTGCTCGGGCAAATCGTGACGAGCTACGGACGGCGCGAGTCCGCGTCGGCGCCGGCGGAAACGGCGGCAGTGCTGGCGACAGCGGCGGCGGCAGAAACGCCGGCAGTGACAACGGCGGCAGCGGCAGAAACAGTGGCGGCGGCAGTGACGCCGGAAACAGTGGCGGCGGCGACAGTGGCGGCGACAGCACCAGCGGAAACGTCGCCGTCTCCGGCGACGGCGGCGGCGGACGGGCGCGCGGGCGTGTCGCCGTTTGTGCGCCTGCTGGAGCGCGTGCACGCGGTCGAGGGCATCGGGCGCATCCGGTTTACGTCGCCGCATCCGCGCGGCTTCAGGCGCGACCTCGTGGACGCGTTTGGCCGCCTGCCCAAACTCTGCGAATGCGTGCACCTGCCGATGCAGTCGGGCAGCGACCGCATCCTGCGCGCGATGAGGCGTCCGTATTCACGCGACAAATACAGGGAGATCGTGGACTCGCTGCGCGCCGTGCGCCCGGACATGTATTTCTCGACCGACGTGATCGTCGGCTTTCCCGGCGAGACCGACGCGGACTTCGAGCAGACGCGCGCCTTGTTCGAGGCGTGCAACTACGACATGGCCTACATTTTCAAATACTCCGTGCGCACCGGCACGCCCGCCGCGGCGATGGAGGGGCAGGTCCCCGACGCGGTGAAGGAGCATCGCAACCAGGTGCTGCTCGAAATCCTGAAGCGAAATTCGCTGCGCCGCAACGCCTCGCTGGTCGGCACGACGCAGGAGGTGCTCGTGGAGGGTCGGGACAGGACCGGACGGCATTTCACCGGGCGCACGCGCGGCAACCGCGTGGCGATTTTCGACGCAAGCCCCCGGCTGGTCGGGCAGTTCGTGCCGCTGCGCGTCGAGCGCGCGACGGTAAGCTCGCTGTATGGGACGCTGGCGGGGACGCCATAAAAATCGTTCTCGTTCTCTTACTCGTTCTCGTTCTCTCTGTTTCCCATGCCAACTCCGCCATTCGATCACGAAAAGCTTCGGGCCTATCAAGAGGCACTGGCTTTTTGCGCATGGTCCGGGACGGTCATGGAAAAGCTGCCGGCGCGGCTTGCCGCGCGCGAGCAGCTCGATCGCGCGTCAACGAGCATCGTGCTCAATATCGCAGAAGGAAACGGCAAGCGTTCCCCCGTGGATCGCTGCCGTTTCCTCGACATCGCCCGTGGCTCCGCCGTCGAATGCGCGGCGTGCCTGGATGTGTTGGTGGCAAGAAGGAAAATGCGCGCCGAGGAGGTGCTGGAGGGGAAAGTCATCCTGCATGCGGTCGTCTCGATGCTTGCCGGATTGATTGCCCGTTTTTCACCGGAAAGGCCTGAGTGGCGGGTCGGCGAGGATGCCGCCGGATATGGCGCGCCGGAGGCCGGCGGAGAGGGCTGCGATTGTCGGGAGAGAGGGGAAAAGAGAACGAGAACGAGTAAGAGAACGAGAACGATAAGGAATGGGCAACGAACCTGAGACCGGAACATTTTCACCATGAACCTCACCATCGCCACCCTGCTTCCCGGCATTTTTCTCATCGCGCTCGGCGCGCTTTTGCTCGTGAGCAATTCCGTCATTGTCTCGTCGCTCAAGGCGCTGCCGCGTTCGCGCAAGGCGTCCGTCGTTTTCTTCGGCGGCGGGGCGTTGTGGTTCCTTTGGGTGGTGCACGGCCTGTCCGCGGCGGACCTCGTGCTGTTCGAGTCGTCGAGGCCGTTCATGATCATCTTCGGCGCGGTGGCGGTGGCGGCGTTTTATTACGTGCCGGAGTTTCTCGCCGTGCGCGGGCTGTGCGTGTTGATGGTGCTGGCGGCGTGGCCGTTGCTGCGCGCGGCGTTCATGGAATACGAACACCCGCAGCGGCTGTTCATGGTCGCGCTGGTCTATGCGGGCGTCGCGGCGGCGATGTATCTCGCGGTCGTGCCCTACCGGATGCGGGACCTGCTCCAGTGGCTCTTCGCGCGGCTGCCGCGGGCGCGGCTGCTCGGCGCGGCGATGCTCGCCTACGGGCTGCTGCTCGGCGCGGTGGCGCTCACGTATTGAATAAGCGGGGTCCCGGCAACAGTTCGCGTCATGTCCTCGTCCGCCAGCATCGCCTCCAGCATCGCCGCCGGAAACGCCGCCGCCGCTTCCGCGCCCGTTCTCCTCGTCATCGCCGGCCCGGCGGGTTCGGGGAAGACCACGCTTTGCGACCGGCTCGTGGCGGAGGTGCCGGTGTTTTCGCGCGTCGTCACCACGACCACCCGCGCGCCGCGCGCCGGCGAAGTGGACGGCGTGCATTACCATTTCCTCGCGCCGGGGCAATTCGACGCGAAAGTCGCCGCGGGCGCGTTTCTCGAATGGGCGTGGGTACACGGGAAAAACCGCTACGGCACGCTCGCGTCGTCGGTGCTCGATCCGCTCGCGGCCGGACGCAGCCTCGTCATCAACATCGACGTGCAGGGCGTGGACAACTTTCGCCGCGCCGCCGCCGCCAACCCGCTCCTCGCGCGGCGCATGGCGACGGTGTTCATCGAGGTGCCGCTTGCGGTGCTGCGCGCGCGCATGATTGGACGCGGGCAAAACACCATCGAGGACATGGAATGCCGCCTGCGCACGGCGGAGTCCGAGTTGCGCGAGGCGCGCAAGTTTGACCACCGCATAAAAAGCACGACCCGCAACGCGGACTTCGCCGCCCTGCTCGCCATCTGGCGCAAAACGCAAAAACGTGCGCCGACACGCGCGCAGATAGGTGCCGGCGTGCGCCGGGTAGGCGCCGGCGCGCGCACGGATAGGCGCCGGCGCGCGCACGGATAGGCGCCGGCGTGCGGGAGGATAGACGCCGGCGCGCGTGCGGATCGTTGGCGGCTTCATCGGCGTATTCGCTGGCGGGGTGAGCCGGTGGATAGGCGCCGGTGCGCGTGCAGGTTTTTCGGCACCCGCTCTTTCCGATGGCCGCGCACGCGCTGGCGATGCGGGCGTCGCGTTTCGACTCCTACCCATTCCCAATGAAAATCACTCTTCTGTAGGGGCGTCGCTTGCGACGCCCGGCTTGATAACCGTGCACCAGCAAAGGCCGTGCTCCTGCAACGGCCGTGCACCAGCAACGGGCTTCGCAAGCGAAGCCCCTACATGGCTCTGCTTATAAAGGGTCATGTTCACTGGGAAAGGGTATCATCCCCCCCCCTCGGCCATTCAAAACAGCAGGATGAACTTTTGGACAACCCAACGCAACAAGTCCGCGACACGGAAGCCTCTCCAAAACCTCCCGTCCGCCTTCGGAAACGAGTGCGCTTCAACGTGAGGCCACGCGCCCTGACTCTTTCTTCTTTCCTCTTTATCTTTATCTTTCTCCCTCAGCGACACCGCCCGGCGCACTCCTCCCCGCTCCCCGCGCCCCACTCCTACCCATTCCCAATGAAAAACAACCTTTGCCAGCAGGGCGGTTTCGCCGTTCCGAGCGAAGCGAGAAGCCTGACAGCCGCCGCGAACGCCCCTCGACCAACGCCGCCGGTCTCGGCGAGACCGCCCTACCGGCGCTCCCGCGCCAAACAAGGCGACAGAATAAATAGGAAAGGCCCTAAAATATGATTCCTCGCTATTTTGAATGGCTATTTTTCACACAAAGGCACAAAGGCACCAAGAAAGATCATGAAAGGGCATTCTGGTGGAAATCATTAATTTATTAAAATTCATAAAGATAAAAATCCTTTTATGATTTCCCTGTCCTTTGCGCCTTGGTGCCTTGGTGTGAAAAACAGGCTTTTCCAGACATCGAAAAGAGTGACGAACCGAAACACGA
>JAIRTK010000219.1 GCA_031254955.1 Opitutaceae bacterium | reverse complement strand
TCGAGCGTGACTTGCTGTCTCACCGTGTAGGCAAACTCGGCGCTGATTTTCGGGCCGGCAAAGTTCCATTGCACTTTCACGCTGCCGAGGCCTTTGAGGATTTCCTCCCCGGTGGTGATCAGCTCGGGTTGTTCGTAGCGGAAGTAGAAGCTGTTGCGCAGGCCGAGGCCGGTGACGCAGTTTTTGCCGTAGAAGGCGGGCACGGTGGTTTTGTCTCCAAAGGTCAGTTCGGGGACGAGGATGGGGGCGTAGTGGTTGTTGGGCCAGTCGAAGATGCCGGGGCAGTGGGGGAAGGGGAGCACGTCGCTGGCGGGTTTGCCGGCGGAGCTGACGAGCGGGATTTGGGCGTGGAGGCCGCTGGCGGCGTCGCGGTAGAGGAAGAGGCCTTGTTCTTTGCGGTTGGTTTTGTCGAAGATGACGAAGCGGCCTAGGGTGCGGTGTGTTTCGGGTTTCGCGGGCGGGCCGCTTTTTTGCACGGTTTTCGCGAGGCGCGACCATTGGCAGAGGTAGCGGGCGGCGTCGAAATTGGCGATGCGTGTGGTGTGGTGGCTGTTGGCGTCGCGTTCGGTGTCGCGGAGGTCGAGGAAGCCGTGTTCCTGGTCGAGGTAGGTCTGGTAGAAATAGAGGAAGATGCGGCGGAGGAGGTCGAAGTATTTGCCTTTCTGGTCTTCGGCGATCCAGCCGTCGCGGAGGGCTTGGAGGATGAGGCTGATGCAGTGCATCTGGCCGTAGGCGCCGGAGGCGTTGCCAAAGGCCCAGCCGAGGCCGTCGGCGCGCACGAGGTCGGGCATCATTTTGATGTATTTTTCGGCGTAGGTGCGCAGGGTGGGGAGTTTGCGGTCGCGCACGCCGGAGTTGGCGTGAAGCTGGAGCGCGGAGCGGATGAAGACGAAGCTTAGCACGCCGTAGAGGTTGAAGTTGCCGCCGACGCCGGCGGGCGCGGCGTCGTCGAAGAAGCCGGTGGTGCTGGTCTGGTTGATGCGTTCGACCATGCGTTCGATGAGGCGCGAGGTCTCGTCTTTCTTGGAGAGGCCGAAGGAGAAGCGGGCGACGGCTTTGGCGATGTTGAAGGCTTGCCAGTGGTTGTCGTAGTCGGAGCGGTGGAGGAGTTGTTTGTCGATGCGCTGGCGGGTTTCATCGACGAGGCGTTCCCAGACGAGGTTGCGCTCTTTGGAGGGGCCGAAGCAGAGGAGGCCGAGGGCGGCGTAGGCGAGGCCGTTTTCGGCGGCGGGTTCGGTAAAGACTTGCGCGGTGACGCAGCGCGCGGTCAGGTCAACGAGGTCCGTCCCTTTCAGGGTGGTGGAGCCGGTGGCGCGGTAGTATTCGCCGAGCGCGAACGCGACGTGGCCTGGCTCGTCGAGGCGGGGGGACTCGCCGGGGACCGGGGCGATGGTGCCGTCGGGTTGGATGGAGTCCAGATTGTGGGCCAGCATGGAGCGGGCCATGTCGAGACATTGCTCGGAGAAGCTGTGCATGAAGGTGGTTTACTTGATACGAACTGGCGCCGGCGCACCGCGCGCCCGGCGGGAAAGATAAGGTTCTGCCAGTAGAATGCTGGCCGGCGCAAGAGGGAAGTTTCAGGTTTTTTAAACACTCGGGGTTTCACCGGCGGATTCCAGGCCGTCTTGGCAGGCCGCTTCCCGCGTGGTTTCGTCCGTTTTCAACGCCATTCGTGCCGCGGGTAGCGCCGCGAGAGTTCCGCTTTTACCTTCGGATACATGTCGCGCCAGAAGGCCGTCAAATCGTCCGTCACCTGAATCGGGCGCTGGTTTGGCGCGAGCACCTCGATTTTCACCGGCACGCGCCCGCGTCCGAGCGTGAACCTGCCCTCCACGCCGTAAAGCTCCTGTATCCTCGCGCTCAATACCGGCGGGCCTTCCTTTTCGTAACGCACGCGCGAGCGGCGGCCATTGGCCATCACGATGCGCTCCGGCAGGCAGGCGTCGAGCGCGGCGAGTTGCTCCGCCGTCAACCAGTCGCGCAGCACGGGCATGACCGGCTTGTCCTTCACGCCGCGCCAGCTCGTCTCGCCATGACAAATCTGCTCCACCAGCGTCGCGCGGTCGGCCTCGGTGAGCACGTTGACCTCCAACTCGGGAAACCACTCCGCGAGGCGGTTCACGCGCGTGATCCACTGCTCGACGGCCTCGTCCCACGCCTCCAGCTTGATGTTCCCCGCCAGCACCTGCTGCGTGAGCAACGCCGCCGCCGCGTCCGGCGGCACATCGTCCGCGCTCGCCCTGGCCTCCAGCACGAGATCGCGGAAACGCCGCTCGCGCCGCGCGACCACGCGCCTGGCCGACTCGTCATACACGACGCCCGACGCCTCGAACCAATCCCCAGGAAACAACTCCCGCAGCCACGCCTCCTCCACCGCCGTCGCGAGACTGAGCAACACATTCACCTCGCCGCCGCGCCCCTCGACCTCGCTCACCTCGGCGGCCACGAACAACGCCGCCTGCTGCATCGCGCTCTCTCGCGCCAGCACGCCGCGCCGCCTGTGCGCCAGCTCGCAACGCAGCGTGCCCGCGTCGAGCCGCTTCGCCAACTGGTCGGAAAACCCGGCCAGCACGCACTTGCGCACCGCCGCGCCATCCACGCGCTTCTCGGCGATGTCGAGACCCTCGCGCTCCGCGATGCCGAGAAACTGCGCGAACAACGGCCCCACCTGCCGCGCCCCCTGCGCATGGAGGCCGAGCCGCCGGCACGCCTCGACCCCGAAACGATGGATCTCCGCGAAACGCCACGCGCGCATCAACAAGAAAAAATCCGACTCGCGCTCCACGCCCAGCGCCTCCTCGCGCGCCTCCTCGACCGCGCGTGACACCCCCCGCAACAAAAACCCCCGCCCCTGCGTAAGCGCCGCCATCAACGCCACCGGCCGCACGCACCCCCGCGCATCCGCCTCCAGCAACCTCCGCGCATAACGCGGATGCACCGGACACCGCAACATCCGCCGCCCCGTCTCGGTGATGCGTGAAAAACCACCGCCACCGCCGCCGCCACCACCTCCTCCCCCGCCGCCCCCCTCCCTCTCCATTCTTTCCTCTTTATTCTTTATCATTCCTCCTTCTCCCCCCACCTCCTGCCCCGCCACCCCCGCCACCGACGCCACCGCGCCGAGATCCGCCAGCAACATCTCCGCGCGCTCCAACCCTTTCGCATCCGGTTTCTCCAGCCACGGGAACCCCGCCACATCGTCGACGCCACCCGCCTTGAGCGCGAGCACCACCTCCGCCAAATCCAACCGCCGCACCTCCGGCAACTCCTGCGGCGCGCGCCGCCCATGCTCGCGCTCCGTCCACAAACGCACGCACACCCCCGGCGCCGTGCGCCCCGCGCGCCCCGCGCGCTGGTCGGCGCTCGCCACCGAAATCCTCTCGACAAACAACGTGTTGATACCGCGATGCGGATCGAAACGCGCCACGCGCGCCAACCCGGAATCAATGACCACCGTCACCCCGTCAATAGTGAGCGACGTTTCCGCGACATTGGTCGAAACGATGATCTTGCGCACGCCACACCGCGCCACCGCGCGATCCTGCTGCTCCGGCGGCAACTCCCCATGCAACGGAAACACCGCAAACCCGCGCAACTCCCCCCGCCCCTGAATCGCCTGCACCGTGCGACTAATCTCATACGCGCCCGGCATGAACACCAGAAAATCCCCGCCGCCCCCGACTGCGTCCCCCGCCCCCGCCACCCGCGCGCACTCGCGCGCCGCCACCTCCCACACCGGCTCGCGCTCGAAATCAACCGCCCTGGGCAAATACTCGACACGCACCGGAAAACACCTCCCCTCCGAACGCAACACCGCGCACGGCGCGAGATACCCGCGCAACAACCCCGCATCGAGCGTCGCCGACATGACCACGATCCTCAAGTCGGGCCGCGCCGCCCGCTGAATCTGCAAAGCCCGCGCCAACGAAACATCGCCATACAAATGCCGCTCATGAAACTCATCGAACACGATCACCCCCACCCCGCGCAACGACGCGTCAAACGCCATCTGCCGCAACAAAATCCCCTCGGTCACGAAACGGATGCGCGTGCGCCCGCTCAGCCGCGATTCCAGCCGGATCTGATAGCCCGCCACCCCGCCGAGCGGCGACCCCAATTCCTCCGCGACACGCATCGCCAGCATACGCGTCGCCAGCCGCCGCGGCTGCAACACCACCACCTCGCCCTCGCCGCCCGCCAACCCATGCGCGAGCAGCATCTGAGGAATCTGCGTGGATTTCCCCGACCCGGTCGGAGCCTGCACAATCAACCGCCCCTGCGCGCGCAGACAGGCGACGACGGCATTTTCGAGTTCATAAATCGGAAGTTCGCGCGGAGACGGCATGGGAAAAGCCGAAAACATTAAAACACCCGCCAGCCCGTGACAACCCTCCGTGCACGCCCCCCCATAAATCGTTCTCGTTCTCTCTTCTCATAAACGTCCTCGAACACAAAAAAAGAAAAGAAAGAAGAAAACGAAAACGAACAAGAAAACGAAAACGAACAAGAGAACAAGAACACGCAAAGAAACAAGAACGAGCAAGAGAACGAAAACGCGCAAAGAAACGAAAACGAAAAAGGCCGGAACGGAAACAACCAGCCCTTGGAGTAGTTCCGATTTAAATACTGAGGCTACGCAAGCGGCTTATGGGATTGAGTGACATGAGCGACCCCGCCCATGTAGCTTGGTGAAGTTTGCGACACTCCGCGCCGTCCACGGACGGATCGCCCGTGCCACTCGATCCGTCCGTGCCAGACTCTGGTGGCAGTCACTGCGGGGGCGAGGACTTGGAGAGACGGGCGCGTGAAATCAAGACGTTTGAGCGTGAAATCGAGGCGTTTGGGCGGAGCAGGATTCTACTGACTACTCGCTACTCACTACTCACGACTTGTCGCATAGGAGACGTTCCTTGGGCGCGGGAGCGCCGGTAGGGAGGCCTCTCCGAAGCCTCCGCGCCCATGTTTCGATTTCCCCATGAAAATCCAAACTTCCAGCCCTGCCCGGCGAAGGCCTCTCCGAGGCCGACCCTGTCGCCAGCGGCTGTTGTTCAGGGCGCGCAATTATGGGCGCGGACGGGCGCGGGGCGCGCGTCATGCGTAGCGTTTCTTGAGCGTGTCGAACGGGAAGTGGCGTCCGGGGCAGACCGTGTGGTTGCGGTCAACCCAGCGGTGCACGGTGACCGACGGCCTGACGCCGAGCGGGGCGTCCTTGCGCAGCCAGTCGAGCAGCGTGGTCATCGAGGCGAGCTGCGCGGGGCCGACGCGGCGTTTCTCAAAATTGCCGACCAGGCAGATGCCGATGCCGTGCTGGTTGTAGGAATGCGTGCGCACGTGGCCGCCGTCGAGCTGCTTGAGCCAGCGCGCGCCAATCTCGATCTCGCCGTCGCCGGAGTCGCGTCCGTTGCCAATGACAAAATGGTAGGCCAGTCCGTGTTCCATGCCGCGCTCGCGGTGCGCGTTGTTGTAGGTGCGCGCGTTTCCGGCCTCAATGCCGCTGTGGTGCACGACGAGGTGTTTCCAGCGTCCGCGCTGGATTTTCAGCTTTCTGGTGGCGGCGATGACTCCCGAGAGCGCCGGGTCGGGTGCGCCGGCGCGCGGCACGGCGCGCGCGGCGGCGGCGGCGGCGTCCGGGATGATGAGTTTTTGGCCGGTGATGATCGTGTCGGATTTCAGTTTGTTGCGCTGCTTGAGCGCGGTGACGGAGATGCCGTGCAGCGCGGCGATGGTGCCGAGCGTGTCGCCTTTCCTGACTCGATAGGTCTTTTCCTCCGCGCCAAGGAGAATCGCCGGCGCGAACCCCATCCCGAGCAGCGCCAGCCCGGCGGTTTGGAGGAATGCTCGACGGGTCGTGGTCATGAGCACCAGCATAACATTGCCGTCAATACGGCGGGGCGGGGACGACGCGAGTTTTCGTTTATCTTTCTTGGTTCCCCGTTATGTTCGATGGCTGTTGCGGAAATTTTTTTAACCACGGAGCACGGAGGACGGAGGGAGGCGTTTGAATGAAAAACTCACGCAGAGGCGCGGAGACGCGGGGGGGTGATTAAAAATCCTGAGATTACGCGCGCCGTAGGGACTGGCCTTGCGTCAGGCCGCGTCCGCATGGGCGTCCACACGGGCAACTCTTCACGGCCTGACACAAGGTCAGGTCCTACGAAATCCTGCTGCCGCGTAACATCAGTTAAAATCCTCCCCGCGTCTCCGCGTCTCTGCGTGAGTTCTTCATGTTTCCGTGCCCTCGGTGCGCTCCGTGGTTAATGGTTAAAAAGAGAAAGCCTTTAAATAAGGGATAAGCGGGCACGGCTTGACGCAAGGTCGAGCCGGGTTTGGCGGTCGCGGCCTGACACAAGGTCAGGCCCTTGTTGTTTGGCGATGTGGTAAGGTGGCGGGCGTTCAATCGAAGCGCTCCCCCGCAAACTGGTTCGACGGGGGAGCCTTCGGGCG
>JAIRTK010000157.1 GCA_031254955.1 Opitutaceae bacterium | reverse complement strand
AAATCGCCGCCATCCGCCAAGGCGGCGCCGCCGTCTCCGGCATGATCCACGGCTGGATGCGCGTTCAAGCAAACGCTTCAGATCCGGACTAAAGTGCCATTATTATTAGTAAATGGTATTATACTATTTCTTATACCCTTTGCGAATGAAAATCCCCCTTCAGGTAGGGCGAGGCGTCCCGCCGAGCCGCGAGCGCTTCACACGGCTCGGCGGAACGCCTCGCCCTACCCTTAACGGCTTCCTTAGTGGGATTTTCATTAGGAAATGGTATTAATCCCTTGGGACTAATTCCCCGCAGCTTGCTGCGGCTTGGATGGACGAACGAGAAATGATGTGATTTGGATGATGGAGGAATGGAAAGCGAGTATTGGCATAAGAGCTATAATGTGAGGGTGTTGCTGTATCACATGGTATTTCCGGCAAAGTATCGGAAGGCAGTGATAGATAAACAGGTGGAGGAAGAGGTAAAGGAAGTGTGCTTGGAGATAGAGAAACGCTATGAAATGAAGTTTTTGGAGATAGGAGCGGACGAAAACCATATGCATTTTTTGGTGCAGTCAGTGCCGACCTACGCTGTGAGGAAAAGAGTGAGAGTGGTGACAAATTTGAAGGCGAAAGAAGTGTTTAGGAGGTGCCCGCAGGTGAAAAAGCAACTATGGGGAGGAGAGTTTTGGACGGAGGGGTATTATGTGAGCACGGTGGGGCAGCACGGGACGGAGGAGGTAATAGGGAAATAGGTGCGCGAACAAGGGGGGGACTATGAGCGGATGCATGAGGATAGGCAAATGACGTTGTTCTGATTCTGAATACCCCGCAGCTTGCCGCGGGGATTTTTATTAAAATCTCTTTCATGGATCCGTGCTCTCCGTGTCTCCGTGGTTTAATTAATGGTTCGTTTTTAATGACTACAAGAAGGCGCGAGGGGAAGCGTTTGTTTTTGTGCTTTTTGTGTGTCTTTGTGGTTAAACAAGGTGCTTTTTTATATGCCGTTGATTTTCCAGAGGCCGCCTTCCTGGCCGCAATACATGAGGAGGTCGTTGTTGTGGAAGGCGGCGTCCTCTGGCTCGACGGTGAGGGCGGCGTTGAGGGGCACGGTTTGCTCGATGGTTTGGGTTGCGAGGTTTACGACGATAACGGCGCGGTCGGTGAGGGCGGTGTTGGACGGTTTGCGCCATTTTTCGTTGCCGCCAACGGGGAGGTAGAGGCGGTCGCCCAGGATGGTCGCGCCTTGGAGGAGGTTGGGGAAGGCGATGGTGAAGCGGTCGAGGATGTCTTTTTCGGTGAACTCCACGCGGTTTTTGCCGGCGGGCGGAAGCGGCGGGAGAGGGAGTTTGGTGATGTAATACTCGCGGGCGCCGCCGGGGGCGGCGGGGCCGGCGGGGGCGATGGCGTAGAGGTGTTTTTTGGGGGCGTCGGCAACCCAGTCGTAATTGCGAGGGTAGTGGCCGTTGATTTTGAGGCCGATGGTTTGGACGAGCCAGGAGCCGGTTTTGTCAATGCTCTCGACGAAACAGAGGCAGTCCTCGCGGCACTGGGCGATGTAGAGGGCGGGGAAGGCGGCGTTGCCCTTGGGGAACTCGGCGCCGAAGGAGGCGGCGTTGGCGTGGTTGTAGGCGCCGAAGGTGGCGAGTTCGAAGGCGGCCTCCTGTTTGCGTGTTTTCAGGTTGTAGATGCGGCAGTAGCCGCGGTCGCTGAGGAGGAAGGCAGTGTCTTTGTAAATGGCGAGGCCTTGCGCGGCGCGTTTTTCGTAGGTGCCGGGGATGTCGTGGGCGAGAATCGCGGCTGGTTGCGCAGCGGTGGCGGTGGCGGTGGCGGCGGCGACGGTGGTGATGGTGGTGATGGTGGTGATGGCGACGGCGACGGCGAGGAAGAAAAGAAGCGTTGTTTTCATGGGAGTCATCAAATTAAGGGGATTTTTAGAAATTTGTTTTAACCGCGAAGGACGCGAAGGATGCGAGGGACACGAAGGGCGCGAAGAATTGGAAATCAATTACATTACATTATTCAACATATTATAGAACAGGCATCTGTTTGTCTTTATGCTTTTCTTCGCATCCTTGGCGCACTTTGCGGTTATTTTTGGCGTTTTCCTTGATAATCGAGGTTACGCGCTGCTGGTGTAACACAGGTTGTCAGGCTTCTCGCTTCGCTCGAAATTCAACCAGCTGACGGGCCGAAGTTTCTTCCTGAAGCAGACTTGGAAGCCTGCGTTACAAGTCTGCGTTGCGACAGAGGCGGCGCGTAGCCTCAGTTGTTAATAGAATGGCGACTGGCATCCGGGGGCGGGGGTGGTGGTATGGGGAAGAGGGGATAATTATTCATATTTTGGCGAGGCGGGCTGTCGAAGGTGAATAGGAAAAGAATGCTTTTTTAATAATCAACAATTTTATATAAAAATAAATATGCCGCAGCCGGAATACAATCCGGCGCGGAGGCGCCTCCGGCGTAACGCAGACTGGCGGGCTGGCGCTTCGCCCGAAACCAAGTCCGCTTCGTGCGGGCTGCGTCAACGGGGAAACGTTGTTTCGCCTTCGCGGGCGGGCCGGGGGCAATCCCAAGTGAGGCCGGAGAAAGTGCGGGTGTGGTGGCGGGGCGGAGGGGACGCAGCCGCTCCCCTCGGCTGGAGCGGGAGGCGCGCGCCACTTTGCCTTGTCGTTGTTCTCGCCTTGAACCGCAGCCGGCAAAAAAGGCGCCCCGCAAAAAGTGTTTGAACCGGCTCCCTCCAAATCTACGGTTTCCCCTTTTTCTCCCATGCAACCGCACGGCCCAAAGCGCATCTACACCCCGCAGTCGCTTGAGTTCTGGTTTGAAAAACTGGAGTCGGACTGGGCGCGGTTTTTCAGCGCCGGGCAACTCGACGAGGGGCGCCGGATTTACCGCGACGGCGAAGTGCGCGAATTGGAATTGACCGACAAGGACGCCATCATCCACCGCCGCATCCAGAAAAAGGACGAATACGCCGTCATCGAATGGGAAAAAGGCAGACTCCGCGTCCGCTCCTCCAGCACCGATCAGGATGTGGCCAAGGCGCTCGCCATCGCCGGCTTGCACGAAATCGAGGAGCTGGTTTGCGACGAAGTCTCCCCGCTTCCGCTCGAAATCGCCGACTTGCCCGCCGCCGGCGTTGCCGCCGACAAAGCTGCCGCCGCCAGGCCTGCCGACGCCGCGCCGCCAGACTCCTCCGCGCGCGGAAACACCACCGCCACCCCTGCCACCCTCGCCACCACCACCCTCGCAACCACCGTCGCCACTGCCACCGCCACCGCCCCCCCTGCCACCCCCACCGCCACCGCCGCCAAACCCTCCTCCCTCGCCTCCGGCCCGGCGCGCCCGCTCCTGCTCGTTTTCACCATCCAGCCCGCCGGCCTCGCCTTCGAAGCCTTCTGGCGGAATCCCGACGGCACCCGCGTCCCGGCGCTCGGGCAGACCGCGTCCGACCCCGCGAAATCCCCGCCCGCCATCACCTCGGCCGAACGCGCCCGCCTCATCGGCCTCGCCGCCTACTCGCGCAAAGCGCACTTCGCCTACGACCAGAAAACCGGCGCCTACCTGCTCGCCTCCATCGGCGCGCTCCCCGATTTTCTCCGGACCATCCTCCCCGCCTGGAAACGCCTTTTCGCCATCGAAATCGCCGACGATGTCGCGCTCCTCCTCGACGGCCCGCGCGCCCTGGAAATCGAAGCCGTCGCCTCCACGCGCCCGGCCAAAAAAAACGCCCCCGGCGCGGACGGAGCCCAACCCGCCGGCACGCTCGACCTGCGCTGGATCTTCAAAGCCGGCAAACGCCTCCTCTCCGACGAGGAAGCCGCGCTCGTCGCCCGGCGCGGCGCCCAGCCCACCCTGTTGCCCGGCGTCGGCATCGTCACGCTCACGCCCGAACGCGCCGAGACGTTTGCCCAATGGCGGCGCAACCTCTCCGACACCGGGAGCGCCGACGCCCCCCCGCTCTCGCCCTACCTCGTCTTTTCGCTCTTCAACGACTCCCGCCTCAAACTCACCCTTTCCCCCGAACTCGAAGCCTGGCGCCAACGCGTCCTCACGCCGCCCGCCCCGACCCCCGCGCCGCCGCCCGCGCCCGCGCTTCCCGCCCTGCTCCGCCCCTACCAGCGCCGCGGCGTGGAATGGATGCGCCACCTCGCCGACCACGACTGCCACGGCCTGCTCGCCGACGAGATGGGCCTGGGCAAAACCCTCCAAGTCCTCTCGCTGCTCGCCTCCCGCCCCGTGCCGGACAAACCCTCGCTCATCGTCTGCCCCGCGAGCGTCGTCCCCGTCTGGCAGGAGGAAATCGCGCAATGCTTCCCGCAATTCACCGTCGAAGTGCTGAAAAACACGCGCGACTTCGCCGCCACCACCACCACCGGCCTCTGGCCCGGCGGCGTGCTCTGGCTCGCCAGCTACGCGCAACTCCGCCGCCACCGCGAACAACTCGACGCCACCGAATTCGCCTACGCCGTGCTCGACGAAGGCCAGTTCATCAAAAACCCCGACGCCAAAACCACCAAAACCTGCTTCGCCATCCGCGCCGCGCACCGCATCGTCCTCTCCGGCACGCCGCTCGAAAACCGCCAGCTCGACCTCTGGTCGATCTTCCGCTACCTGCTGCCCGGCCTGCTCGGCACCCGCGCCGCCTTCGAAACCGCGCTCGCCGCCGACCGCGAAAGCACGCTCGCCCGCATCCGCGCGCAAATCGCCCCCTTCATCCTCCGCCGCACCAAACGCGAAGTCGCCGCCGAACTCCCGCAAAAAGTCGAGATGGAACTCCTCTGCCCGCTCACCGACGTGCAACGCGCCGAATACGCCCGCGTTTGCGCCAAAGGCCTTGAACGCCTCGGCGACGACATGAACACCGCGCTCCGCAAACGCAGCTTCGGCTTCCTCGCCCTGCTCACCCGCCTGCGCCAGATTTGCTGCGACCCCGGCATGGTCCCGTGGCTCGACACACCCGCCACCGACTCTGGCAAAATCAAACTCCTCGTCGAGAAACTCGCCGAAATCATCAGCGGCGGACACAAAGTCGTCATCTTCTCCCAATTCGTCATGCTCCTTGAACGCGTGCACGAAGCGCTCGCCGCCGCGCATCCCGACCTGCCGCGCTTCGAGATCACAGGCATGACCGCCGACCGCCTCAAGCCCGTGCAAGCCTTCCAAAACGCCGCCGGCCCCGCCGCCATTCTCGTCTCGCTCAAGGCCGGCGGCACCGGCATCACGCTGCACGCCGCCGACTACATTTTCCTGCTCGACCCCTGGTGGAACCCGGCGGTCGAAGAGCAAGCCATCGACCGCGTGCACCGCATCGGCCAGACCAGCACGGTGTTTGTCTATCGCATGGTCACGACCGGCACGATCGAGGAGCGCATCCAAGCGTTGAAAGAAACGAAGCGCGACCTGTTTGAAAAACTCGTCGGCGACCTCGGCGGCGACTACGACCTCACCCGGCACTTCTCCTCCCTGCGCGACCTCCTGCAACTCACCACCACCGAAATCATCGACCCCGACCCCGAGTTCGCGACGATCTGAGTGTCAATCCATGCCCGTCTGGCATTCGAATTCCGCTCGATTTTAACTGAGATTACGCGGACGGAGATATTGTGAACCACCCAACGCAATCCCCCCGGTAAGGAGGCCTCTCCGAGGCCTCCGCGAAAACGCTCCGATTTCCCCATGATATTCCAATCTGTCGTAACGCAGCTTCCCAAGTCTGCTTCAGTCCGGCAACCACGCTCCAATTTCCCTATGATACCCTTTGCGAATAAAAATCCCACTTTAAAAGCAGAGCCATGTAGGGGCTTCGCTTGCGAAGCCCGTTACTGGAGCACGGCCTTTACTGGTGCACGGATATCAAGCCGGGCGTCGCAAGTGACGCCCCTACACAAGAGTGATGTTCATTGGGAATGGGTATGAGGGATGGCCCCCGCCAAAAGCCTGCGCAACTTAACCCAGCAAAAGCCCCCCTCCCGCGAAGGAGAGGGGCTTTGCTTGGGTCAACCCAGACCGACCATGACCTTGCATAACAGGCTCAAAAATCAAACGTGGCGGTAAGAATAAACGTGCGTGGATCGACAATGCGATAGGCATAGGGCTTCCCATCGTAATTTACCGCGACAGGTTTCAATTCGCCATCTTGGAAGACATCCGCCACATTAAGTTGCAATTTCATGCGCGCCTTGTCGTTGAATACCTTGCAGGTATAGGCAATCCAAAGGTCTGTATACCAAACGGGATCATCATAGACGGGACGCCCGACATCCACCATGTCAAGAAGCGCCTTTCTCTTTGCCGGATCGTTCGGATAATCCGGGTCGGGTATCGTGTTGGCCCCGCTGGCCTTGCCATAATAGCCGATGATGGTCTTGCTCGCATAACGCTGGGCGCCGCCGATGGACCACCCCTTCAACACCCCGCGGTCAAACGAGTAATTAGTCACCACGGTGGCATTATACTCGCGTTGTCCGGGGGCAATCTGGCCCTCAAGGGACTTTGACATAAGGGCGTAGGGAACCATCACTGTATTGTAGTAGCCCTCGCTGCTGGTCCAGCCGTTGGTATTGGTCGCCGTGATCGTGGTGCCGCCTTTTTCTCCGTTGGCGTTGGTGTCATAATAGCCGTAGCTGTCCCAGAAACTCGTAAGCTTGATTCGTCCGCCGTCAGCGCCGATGACTTCCCCGCCGGCATATTTTTCCCTTACGCCGGGGACCAGCAAATCCGCGGCATTGGCGCTGTCCCACTGGGGTTTGCGCACCGCAATCCACGCATCATATTCCGGCATGACATTGCCATAGGTGGTCTTGTTTTTGGAGGCGGTCACTTTGATGGTCCAATTGGGCAGGGGATTGTAATTGACGGTCAGCTCAATGCCCTTGGCCTTGGTCGAGCTGGTTCCGCGAATCACGCCGCCAAGATTCCTATAATAATCCCAATCGCCCAAGCCCCATTGCTGGACCACCCAGGCCTGCATCGCCTGCACATTGGCGGGAATCGCAGTGTCCGCCATTTCGCTATAGGTGGCCGCCTTGGTTTTCCATTCGGAATCGGTCAGGGGGTCCACCCCGTTGTTGAGCATGTAAATGTTCGACAGCCAGCTCCGGTAAGCGGTGGAATCTATATGCCACCAGAGGCGCTCCAGGGTCATGCTTGCGTTTTCCATAATCGCATTATTATTGGTGGCCTCATACCAGTTAAGGCGGGCGTAGAGCTTGCCCTTGAAAAGCGAAAACTGGACGCCATAGTCTTTGCCATCGCCCACGGGCTTGGGCAGCACATTGCCAGCCAAATCCACGGCGGTTGTTGATGGAGCGTCAAAATTGTCGGATTTGTTATAGCTAAACCCGAGATTCTCGACAAATTCCCAGAATAGATTGTCTCCGGCGCGCTTGTGGATTGGCTCCCAGTGCAGGAAGGGCTTCACGACCGCCCCCATGGTGGAGGTGGTCCCGGCCAGCCTGTTCCAATTATTCCAGCGTTTGAAGACTTCTCCGTATTGGTAATAGCCATCGACCCATTTTTCGGCGTTCGTCATTCCCGCATTGCTGACTCCACGAGTGCGGTTGATATCACGCCGGACACCCGCGGTAGCGATAATCCGGTCATCCCACAAATACCCGTTCCAAGCTCCGCTGTAGGAAGTGAGTTTGCGCGCCCACCGATCGGTCCCGATAGCGAAGGCATTCCAGATCAAGGTCATTTCCTCGTCCTTCCACTCCTCCGTGGTATAATTGTAACTCCGGATTGAATCGGTGATGATGTCGGCGTCAAACATGCCCGAGGCCTTGTTCACGGTGTCCCCCGAGTCGGAGAGGTAGAAATAACGGCGAACGGTGGTGCTTTCCATGTTCCACCCCGCCACGCTTTGATTGTTCATGTAGCGGAGTTTCCCGTCCCTTGAGCCATCGGCGTATTCCAGACGCCGGCGGATGGTGGTGCGCACGTCGTCCACATAGGAGGCCAGACCAAGGATTTGGTGGCGCCCGAGCCATTTGGTCCAGTTGTTGTTCTGGGTGAAGTCAGGCGTGAAGGCAATCATGGCGCGATACTGGTCAACCGCCTGGGAATCTTCCATGCGGTCAGGCTCCAAGTCCACCGCATAGGCTTTCCCGAAGTAGGGATTCGAGGTGCCATCCGGATAATACTTGTTGGTGTCCACATAGAGGGTGGCGGTAGTCATCTGGGCCACCGTGTAACTCTGCATCGAATCGAAGTCCTGACGGAACCAGCCGGCGCTGAAATGGAGCAGATTTGGCAGGATCTCCTGCTCCAACTCGATATTATAATTGGTGTTCCGCTGCCTGCCGAAATTCATCTGGAAAATATTCACATGTTTCCAATCGTAAATTGACGAGTCCGTCACCGTGTCGTATTTCATGTTGAGAATGCCGCTGTAGGCGTTTTGCCTGGTCCAGAGGGTGGACTCCGAATTGGAACGGTCATACATCGTTCCCCAAACAGGATTGCTATATAAGTAGGGTGTTCCGCTCGAATCGTCGTCAAAGCCAGTCCTGAACGCATACGTTTTCCCTCTGCTGTTGAAACCGGTCACTTGCCTGTCCGCGCCTTTGTACCATTGTTGCAGGGCGCCGTCGGCGATTTGCATGGTCGCGCGACCGTTTTGGAATGTTATGCCCGGCACGTAGAGGATGGAGTTCATGCTGGTCAAGGCGCCCGTGCCGAAGATGGAGACACCATTATATTGAAGGTCTGTGATCTTGTTTGGATCGTCGTTGCTCCTCTTTAATACCGTGAGATCACTGTAGCCATTGGGCAGCATGGAGGCCGCGCGGTCTATGACGGCCTGTGCGTTGCTGGAGTCGATTGAAGGCGCAAGAATGCCCAGCACCTGTCCCGTCGCGCCACTGATAATCTCCTGGGTGAGCGCGTTGTAATACGGTTTGCCAGCCTTGCGCCACTCGCTTATGCCGTCGATGGGAGTGAGATTGTTCGCGCGGCGGTTGTCATTGTTATAGCCTTCGATGCTGGCGCGAAGCGTGGTCTTCTTGAAGGGTTTGTAGGTGATGGTGCCATACTGGCGGCGCGAGATGTCATAGGAAGGTTTGCGTTCGAACTGCTTGTCGTCATACAGAAGCGCGCCGTAGATGGCGAGCTTGCCGTCGATCAGGCTCTTGTTGAAAGACAGGCTGGCGCGATTCGAACCGCGATCATCCACGCGGACCTGCACCTGGGCGTTGTTTTTGTTTATCTGGGCCTGAGCAGTGCTTTGGTTGACGATGCCCGCCGGGCTGCCCATGCCGAAGAGCATGGAATTGGGGCCGCGGTTGATTTCAAAAGAGGCGGCGTTGTAGGAGTCGAACGGCACTTGGGAGATCGTCTGGTAATAATTCAGCGCGAAGCTGGGGGAGCCGAGGCCGCGGACGCGGTTGGCGGTGGCGTTGGTGGACGCCGTCATGGAATTTCCAAATGAGGCGCCGGCAATCGGGTCCGCTATGCCGTTGGAACTCATCGACGGCGTCTGGGGCGTGTAACTCGTGGAGCCTTCCGTGCCGATTTCATAGCGAAAAATATCATTAACATCCAGCGACGCGGTATCCTCCATTTGTTGTTTGGTGACGACCGTGATCGCCGCGCCCAAGTCCGCTATATTTGTTCTCATGCGGCTGCCCGCGAGCGTATTCTCGGCAAAATATCCCTTCTCTCTTGTAGAATCCACTTGGAAGGGTGACAGCATGATCACCTCATCGCTAGAGTCGGGGGGGGGGGGGGGGGGGGGTATTTGTTTTTGTTATTGAGGGTGGGGGGTGAGGGGGCGGGCGAGTTAACAACATTTGATTTTTTTCAGGGGTGGGAAAAAACGG
>JAIRTK010000123.1 GCA_031254955.1 Opitutaceae bacterium | reverse complement strand
GGTTTGACCGCGAGGAGCGCGGAGCGCCGCCGGGCGGCGCGGATACCGGCACGGGCGGCACACACGCCGGCGCGAATGGCGCGGACAGCACCGCCATCGCGGACACCACCGCCGCCGCGAATGCCGCCGCCGCGGACGCCGCCGGCATCCGTTTCTACCCCGGCTCGCCCGCGCTGGCGCGCCTGGTGCTCAGGCCGCAGGATCGCATGGCGCTATGCGAAAAACACCCGGAAGAATTCGCCGCGCTGCGCGGGCGGTTCGGGCGCGCAAGGCGCGTGTCCGTCCACGGGATGGACGGCTACACGGCCATCCGGGCAATGCTGCCGCCGCCGGAAAAACGCGCCTTGGTGTTGCTCGACCCTCCGTTTGAGGAACGCGGGGAGTTCGCCCGCATCACCAGTGCGCTGGCCGAAGGGCTGCGCCGCGCGCCGGGAGCGACGTTTGCGGTGTGGTATCCCTTGACGGAGCGCGCCCAGGCGAACGCGTTTCTCAATGCAATCGCGGCTGGCTGCACGGCTGGCGGCCCGACAAGCGGCACGGCAGGTGGCCTGGCTGGCAGTCCGACAGTCTGCGCACCGGCCTTCGCGGCACCCGCCTTCACAACACCCCCCTTCGCAACACCCGCCTTCGCGGCGGAGCTGACCGTGGCGGGTGCGGATTCACCCCTGCGGATGCGCGGATGCGGCGTGGCCGTGCTCAACCCGCCGTGGCGGCTCGACCGCGTGATCGCGCCGATGATGCGCGAGCTGGCGGCCCTGCTCGCGCAAGGGGACGGCGGCGCGGGCGGATTGCGCTGGCTCGCGCCCGAAAAACCATGACGCGCCGCGCCGCGAGGCCGGGCTGGACGCCGGCGCCCGCCCGGCCTAGGATGCCGGACTTTTTCAACATGATTCTTCCCAAAGCCAGCCGCCTCACGCCCGGACAACTCGCCGAAGTCACGCAAATCGTCGATGCCTTCGGCTGCCACATCCAGCCCATCATCGGCGCGGTCCGCAGCATTTACGCCATCGTCGGGGACGAGCGCGACGAACTCATGCTCAACCGCCTGGAGGGACTCGACTACATCGAACGCGTCGATCAAATCCAATCGCCGCACAAACTCATGGACCGCCGCTCCGACCTCGCCTCGCACCGCATCCGGATCGGCGGCGTGCGCGCGGGCGAGACGCTGCTCGTCATCGCGGGCCAGTGCACGATCGACCCCAAAAACCCGAACCTCTTCCACGAAACCGCGCACGCGGTGAAAGAAGCCGGCGCGCACATCCTCCGCGGCGGCGTGTGGAAACCGCGCACCAACCCCTACTCATTCCAAGGCGACGACAAATCCCTCGACATCCTCATGGAGGCGCACCGCCGCACGGGACTGCCGGTGGACGCCGAAGTGATGGACGAGCACCAGCTCCGCCTCGCGCTCGACGCGGGCGTGCACATGCTGCAAGTGGGCGCGCGCAACGCCCTGAACTACTCGCTGCTCCGCGCCATAGGCCGCGCCGTGGCCGAACGCGACACCGTGGTGCTCCTGAAACGCGGCCTGCACATGGGACCGCTCAACGAATTCATCTCGGCCGCCGAATACATCGCCGCCTTCGGCAACCCCAACATCCTCCTCTGCCCCCGCGGCACCGCCCCCGCGCTCGACGGCTACCGCGGCCACCCCGACGAATCCATCACCCCCCTGCTCAAGGAAAAAACCTGGGCGCCCGTCGTGGTTGACCCCTCGCACTCCGTGGGCAAAGCCGCCTACGTGCCCGCCTGCGCCCTCGCCGCCGTGGCGTATGGCGCCGACGGACTCTGCATCGAGACACACATCGCCCCGAGCCAAGGCATCGGCGACGACCCGAAACAAGCCCTCACACCCGACACGCTCGCGACACTCATCCGCGACGCGCGGCAACTCTGGACACTCCGCCACCCCCCGCCCCCCGCCCAACCCACCCTCGCATGACCCACCCTCGCCGCCACTGCGACCACCCCGACTACCGCGACTACCCCGACCGCCGCCCCCGTCGCCACCCCTCCCGCCGCGCGCTCCTCCGCGCCGCGACCGCCCTGCTGGCGGCGTCCCTCTGCGCCGCCCTTTCGACCGCGACCGCCCTCGCGCTCGGGACCGTCAAACTAAAGAATGGCGCCTCCATCCAAGGCGATATCATCGCGGAACGCCCCGACCGCGTGATCGTCGATCTCGGCTTCCACGTGCTCGCCGTGCCGCGCGACGAAATCGCCGCGCTCATCGCGGAAAACCCGCCCGAAACCGCCGCCCCTCCCGCCGCGCCCACCGCGCCCGCCACGCCCACCCCTCCCGTCGCGCTCGCTGCCGCCGCCGCCCGCAACACCGCCCGCTCGGGCGGCTCGTCCGCCCCCGTCGCCCGCGCCAGCCCAGGCGAAGCGGACGCCGCCGCCGCCCGTGCCTCATCCTCCTCCCGCGCCACCGCCGCCCGTGCCGACTCGGGCAACTCGGACACCGCCCACGCCGCCGCCGGACTTTTCCGCACCGCGCCCGGCCAGCCCGCGCTCACCGTGCGGGAAAACGTGGAACACGTCGGCGAAGCCGTCGTGCAAATCCGCACGCCCACCGGACTCGGCTCCGGCTTCATCATCCACCCCGCCGGCCACGTCATCACCAACGCGCACGTCATCTCCGGCGAATACGCGATCACGGTCACGCTGTTCCG
>JAIRTK010000062.1 GCA_031254955.1 Opitutaceae bacterium | reverse complement strand
CACGCCCCGCAAAACGTCCGCGCCCTCTTCCCGCAATTCCCCGCCTACGACGACTACGCGGAACTCCTCGCCGCGATGACGGCGCAACTCTGAGCCATTTCCCCTTCACCAGACCTGTTCGCCAACCCGGTTTTTGCCATGACGGAGGTTATGCGTAGCTGGTAGGGAGGCCTCTCCGAGGCCTCCGCCGGACGGAGAAGGCGATTTGAACTTTCAGGAAGACATCGAGGCGTAGTCGCGGAGGCCTCGGAGAAGCCTCCCTACCGGCTACGCGCAACGCGCAACGTTACACACAGCAAAAACGAGGTTGGCGAACACGTCTGTTTGAGCATCAGCCCCCCTCCGTCTGCGAAAAAGCGGTGCCGCCGGTCGCTGCGCTTCCTCTGCCGCCGCACGCCATGCTCTGCCGCCGCACTCCATGACCTGCCACCTCGCCATGACCTGCCGCCGCCTTGCCATGACCTGCCACCTCACCATGACCTGCCGCCGCCTTGCGCGGGGTTCCCCGAGGGTTTTCTGTTTGCCAACACCACCGCGCGCTCGGAAGTTTTTCCCGCGTATTCGCTTCCCCATGTCCGCCCGCCCGTTCAGTTTTTCCGTTTCCGCGTCTGACGCGCGGGACGCCGCGATGAAAATCGCGTGGCGCGGCGGTTGCCGCCGCCGCTGGCCGGACACCGTGCGCGCGCGCAACGCGTGGCGCGTTCGTGCGGCTTTGGGCTTCGAGCCTACTCGGCTGTCAAGCCTAAGCGCGCCGTGCGCGTTTAACGCGACGAGTGAAGCCGCCGGCTTGAGTGGCATGGGCGTCCCGCTCATGGACGGTGCTCCACGCCGCCAACGCGCCAACGCTCCAACGCCCCCAGCACTCCAACGCCCCCTCCCACACTCCCCACGGGCGAGGACGCCCGTGCCACGCAACCCTTCGCCGTCAGCGCCGCCCAGCGATTTTTTTTCCGCGTGCGCTCCCCAGACCGGCCTCCTCCATCCCTCACCCCACTCCCACACCTCGCCCCGCCCCAGCGGGCGACGAAGCCCGAAACCAGACGCCCGTGCGCTCTACCCCCTGTGCGCGCCCCTTCCCCTTTGCTGTCGCCATCGTTTTCCCTCCTCCTCCCCGCCCCGCGCGCGACACTTTCCCCGTCAAACACCAACCGTCAGCCAACCATAAACATATCCGAACAATGATCACCATCTCCGTCAACCCCCGCGCCCTCGCCGCCACGGGCAGAGGCCCCGGCTGGTATTATGACTCCATACCGCACCGTTGTAGCCGCAGGCGCGGCCTTGGCTGGGAGGATTATGTTTCCTTCAGCCGCGTCATCTACATCAACGGCCCCGGCAACAACTACACCCTCACCGGCTCCAACACCGATGGCGTCTCCGTCATTGTCCCCACCACGATGAACGGCACGCTCACCCTCGACAACCTCACCCTCGTCGGCGCGAAATACCATAATGCCATTGACATCATTGCCGACCGCGACTTCACCCTCCGCGTCAAAAACCACGTCACCCTCTCCAACGACAGCGAAGACGGCTGGAGCGCCATTCGCTTTTCCTCCTGCCCCTACTCCTCCTCCCGCTCCACCTTCATCCTTAACCTCGCCGCCGGCGCCACGCTCGACGCCACCGGCGGCCCCGACGACTTTGGCATTTATGCCCACAAGGCCGCCGCCCTCATCATCAAAGGCTCCGGCACCCTCAACGCCCGAGGCGGGGACTTCACCAGGCACTCCGACCACATTCGCGCTTTACCCATCGGCATTAGGAGCGACAACGCCCTCCTCGTCAAAGGCTCCGTCAGCGTCACAGCCCAAGGCGGCGATTACAAAGGCGGCTTCGACGACCACCGCGGCGGCTCCGGCGTCTGCTGCGGCTCATTGCTCACTCTCACCGGCACCGCGAAACTCACCGCCATCGGCGGCAGCGCCCTCGTTCCCGGCTGCTTCGGCGGCGACGGCGTAACAATCATTCGCGGCTACTCCGGCGACAGCGGCATCCGTATCGTGAACAACTCCACCGCCCCCGCCGCGCTCACCGCCATCGGCGGCGTCGGCCACACCGTGTTCGACAGCCTCGGCGACGGCATTTGGGCCCATCTCGACAAAGAAACCCTCATCGTCAAAGGCACCGGCGAAACCCGCGCCACCGGAGGCCACGGCATCGCTGTCCGTAGCAACCTCATCATCAACGCCGGCAAAATCACCGCCGAAGGCCAAGGCGCCGCCGGCTACGGTCTCTTCGCCTGTGGCTGTTGGAACCGCACCACCGAGGATTGGTCCGGCGGCACCGTCACCCTCACCGGCGGCACCGTGGCCGCCTACAACGAAACCTGCGCCGCCGCTACCGGCGACAAGCACGCCTACTGGAAAACCCTCACCCAAACCGGCGGCACCCTCACCCAAACCAAGCCCGCCGACGGCACCGGCATCGGTGGCGGCTCCAGCGGTGGCGGTGCCGCCATCACGCGTCTAGTTCGATGGATATTGTCTTTGTTCGGTGGCGGCCACACCGGCGGAGGCGGTCACACCGGCGGCGGTGAAGGCAACACTGGAAACGGCGGCGGCATCAGCGGTGATGGTGGCACCAGCGGAGGCGGTGGCATCAGCGGTGACGGTGGAGGCAACACTGGAGGCAGCAACACTGGAAACGGCGGCGGCAACACCGGCGGAGGAGGCCCCAGTGGAGGCGGTGAAGGTGGAGGTGGTGGTGGCGGTGGCGGCGCGCCCACCCCGTTCGCCCTCGCCCGTGTGATTGAGTGACAGGGCGACTTGCCCATGTGTCCGGGGGAGGGCGCGGCGGGGATTTGCGGCGCGGAGCGCCGTCCACGAGCGAGCCGCCCGTGCCACCCAATCCCACGGGCGAGAACGCCCGTGCCACTCGAACCGTCCGTGCCCTACGGGCCGCACTGCCTTGCTTCAGGGCATTTCCTAATTATTTTGTCGCATGGGAAACAACCCTTGGGCGCGGGAGCGCCAGTCCGCTTGCGTTGGCGACACTCTGATACCTGAACAGGACACTTTAGAAGCAGAGCCATGTAGGGGCTTCGCTTGCGAAGCCCGTTGCTGGTGCGCGGTTATCAAGCCGGGCGTCGTTTGCGACGCCTCTGCAAAAGGGTGGTTTTCGTTGGGAATGGGT
>JAIRTK010000016.1 GCA_031254955.1 Opitutaceae bacterium | reverse complement strand
TCGGGCCTCGATATAAATAACCAATCCGCAAACGGGCGAGTCTTTCGCCTCGTCGGGCGGCGGTACGTCGCCGCTCATTGCGCCAGCGTCTCTCTTAACTTGGCGCCCTTCGTCGCTGACTTTTTTTTCTTCCAAAAACCAATAAATGCCGCGCTTCGAGCGTAAAATAACGACGCCAAACGGCAGGGATGCCCGCGCTACGCGCTGGCGCGTTTTCCACCCCGTCCGTCACCCATCCGCTCAATGCCCTCCACCCGCTCAACGCCCCCAGTCCGCTCACGCCCCCCATCCGCTCACGCGTGGCCAAATGCCGGGTCGATGGCCGCGACGGCGGATTCGGCGCGCGGCGCGGGCGCGGCGTGCGGCAATGAAAACAACAGCCGCGCGGCCTCGTCCCATGTGTTGCGGCGCGCCCAGCCGCGTCCGGCGTCGCCGAGACGCCGGCGCAGCGCGGGATCGCGGATGAGTTTTTCAAAGGCCGCGGCGAGCCGTCCGGGTTCGTCGGGCGGCACGAGCAGGCCGGTGACGCCGTCGCGCACCGCCTCGGGCACGCCGCCGACGTGGTGCGCGACCACGGGCAGTCCGTGGGCGGAGGCCTCCAGGTAAACAAGCCCGAAGCCCTCCACGCTCATGCCGTGGTTGATGCTTGTCATCGCGAAAATGTCCGCCCGGCGGTAAACCGCGCCGAGTTCGCGGCTGGAAATGTTGCCCAGAAAATGCACGGGGAACGGCGCGTGCGCGGCGGTCGCGCGAAGCTGTTTTTCAAAGGCGCCGCGCCCGCGCGTGCCGACGAGCCAGTATTCGATTTTCCGGTGCAGCTCCGGGGGCAGCAGTTTCAGGGCGCGGAGCGTGTGATGCTGGCCTTTGCGCGGATGCAGCCGCCCGACGGTGAGGATGACGACGCGACCGTTTTTGGACGGAAGCGTCGATGGCGGCGCAGGCTCATGGCCGGTGTCGGACAGGTCCGCCCGGAGCGCCCCCGGCGTGAGAATGGTTTTTCTCCGGGCATTGGGAAAACGCAGGCAGAGCAGGTCGCGCGTGAACCGCGTCAACACGCTCACCTTGGAGGCATGGTCGATGAGCCGTCGCGTCAGCGGGCGGATGAGCGGATGATGGTGGAAGCGAAGAATCTCCGAGCCGTGCACCGTGAGCACGAGGCGGCGGGGGCGGAAGGAGCTTATGAATTGCAAATACATCATCGCCAGCAAAGGCCCCGGCTCGGGCATATACACGGTGGCATGGCGAAGCCGGCGGCGCTCGCGGATAAGCTCGATGCCGAGCCGGATCTGGCAACCGAGATCATGCGTGCCCTTGAGCGCCAGACGCCGGATCCTGAACGGCCAGGCCTTCTCCTGGGCGGACGGAGCGGCTTGCGCCCAGACCTCGACATCGTGGCCGAGGCGGGCGGCGGCGCAGGCGATTTCCTCGGCAAACGTCGCGATGCCGCCGCGTTTCGGATGAAACTCGTGCGTGATCAGAATAATCGGTTCCGCGTGTGATTTTTCAGGCATCGCAAAGTGATGATGAACAGACAGCCAAGGTGAACAAGGTGGCCACTAAAAAATCCGTGGAAAAGACAAAAGCTTACGAAAATGAGGTAAATGAAAATCTCTTGCCACTGAGGGGATGGGATTCATGGGGAGCGGGCGGCCCGTTAAGGAACGCAGGCGGCCGTCATGGAGCGTAGGCCGGCCCGTTAGGGAACGCAGGCGGCCGTGGGTGCCCCGCCCGCTCTTCAAGGTTTCAGGCCTTATCGGCGTTGTAATTATAAACCAAGGTTATGCATCCCTGGTAGGGAGGCCTCTCCGAGGCCTCCGCAAGAACGCTTCGATTTCCCATGCCGCCCCGCTTTCTCCATGAAATTCCAAACCGTCACCCCGTCCGACGGAGACCTCGGAGAGGCCTCCCTACCAGGGACGGATTGCGTTGGATGGCTTAAACTACCTCCATCCGCGCAACTTCAGTTATAAAAATTGGTTCCCCATTTTTTTCGATGGCCGAAAACAAACCGATAAACTCACGCGGAGACGCGGAGGCGCGGAGAGAAAACCTGGATTTCTCCGCGTCCCCGCGCCTCTGCGTGAGAAAAAATAGCCCTTCAAAATAGCGATGAACCTAAAAATCATTGCCTTGCCTTTACCGTCCGCGCATCGAAAGAACCGCTTCTCGAACAAGAAACCTGGACGCGCCGCCAGCTGTCATGAGGCTCCGTGCCCAAGGTAAAAACGCATCATTATCTTGCACCAAACCGCAATTTATTCATATTCTTGCATCATTTTCCATAATGACCGATTCCGCTGACAACAACCCGTCCAACAACGGTTTCTCAAAGAATGTCGATGCCGCCGGTGGCGACGCCGCAGATGCCGATGCCGCCGGTGCCGACACCGCAGATGGCGATGCCGCCAGTGGCGTTACCGCCGCCGCCGCCGGTGGCCCCACCTCCTCCGCCTCCGGCAGCACCACTGGCGTCACCACCGCCACCGCCTCCTCCGGTAGCATCACCGCCACCACCGGCGCCATCACCACCGCCGACGCCGCGCCCCTGCCCGCCCAAACGCCGGAGGATGACGAAGCGACGTTGCGCGAATCCCTGAAACGCTGCTCGCCCGTCACGGTCGAGGCGGCGCTGGCGTTCCGGGCCACGCGGGACCCGGCGTTTGTGCCCGCCATCGTCATCGGCATCGTGGAACGGTTTGTGGAGCCGGATTTGCGCCCGAAACTCAAAGGCGGCGCGGACGACGTGCGCCTCATCGACGACCTCGGCATCGACTCGCTCACGATGATGGAAATCGTGATTCTGACGGAGGAAGTCCTGCAAGTGCAGATCCATAACGACGAACTGCGCAACCTGCGCAGCATCGGGGATGTGAAAGTGTTTATTGATTGCAAATTGCGCGGCGTGCCGCCGCCAGCCCCGGCGCGCTTCCTGCCCGTCGAGCAAATCGCCGCCGTCATGCCGATGCAGCCGCCGTTCTTGTTTCTCAACGAGGCGTCCGTCGGCGGCGCGGGCGCGGAAGGGAAATACAGGATCACCGGCGACGAATTCTTCCTCCAAGGCCACTTCAAGGACAACCCCGTCATGCCCGCCTCCATGATGCTTGAGGCGCTGGGCCAGCTTGCCGTGCTTGCGCTAATCGAAGGCATCATCCCCTCCGAGGACGGCCTCGAGGTCGATCCGGCGGCGATTTATTTCACCTCGTGCGAAGGCGTGCGCTGCCACCGGATCTGCCGGCCCGGCGACCTGCTCTCCCTCTCCGTGAAACCCAAGCGCGCCAAAATGCCGCTGGCGACCTTCGAGGGCCAGATCCGCGTCGGCCAGGAAAAAGCCGTCGTGGTCGAAGAAATCACGCTGGCGTTTGGATACGCCGGCCCCTCCGCCACTAGCCCCTCCGCCGCCGGGACGGCGCCCGCCGAGGACACCACCGCCGCGACGCCCGCGTCCGAAGCACCCGCCGCCACGACGCCCACCGCCGCGACACCCACCGCCACGGAATCCGCCGCCACGGCCCCCGCGAAGGGCTGAAAATTATTTTTGGGATTTTCGCCGCAAGGCTTCCCGCTTCGCTCAAAACCCGGTTTTCAAATGGACGCCGCCGCGCCGTTGCGCATTGGACGCGACGACGCCGCCAGACGAAAAACCAAACCACCCGCCATGCCCAAAGTCCTCATCACCGGCCTCGGCTTCATCACCAGCATCGGCAACGACGCCGCCACCGTCACCCAAAGCCTGCGCGCGCTCCGCCACGGCATGGCCGTGTATCCGCCCTTCCAGAAAGCGGACTGCCCGGTGAAAATCGCCGCGCCCGTGAAGGACTTCGACACCGACTCGCCCGACCCCGAAGACTGGACCTATCCCGCGCGCTACCGCGTGCGCCGCGAAGTGCTCCGCAGCATGGGACCCGGCGCCTTCTACGCCTGGTGCGCCATGCGCCAGGCCATCGAGGACGCGCGCCTCGCCGAGGACGACATCTCCAACGAGCACACCGGCCTCTACGCCGCCTCGGGCGGCTCCCCGCACCTCTTCGGACACCTCCTCAACAAAATGCACGCCCAAGGCGTCATGCGCTGCTCGCCCACCGGCATCGTCGCCGCCATCGCCGGCACGGTAAACTTCAACCTCGTCGCGCAATTCAAAATCCAAGGCGCCTCCACCGGCTTCTCCTCCGCCTGCGCCTCCTCCTCGCACGCCCTCGGCTTCGCCCGCGACGAAATCGCGCTCGGACGCCAGAAACGCATGTTTGTCGTCGGCGCCGAGGACGGCAACACCGACAGCATCCTGCCCTTCGCCGGCATGCGCGCCCTCTCGCTCCAGACCGACCCCGCCCACGCCTCGCGCCCCTTCGACGCCGCGCGCGACGGCTTCGTCGGCACCGGCGGCGCCGCCGTCCTCGTCCTCGAAAACGAGCACGAGGCGGCGCGGCGCGGCGCGCGCCCCTATTGCGAAGTCGCCGCCTGGGGCCAGGCCTCCGACGGCCACAACGTCGCCATCTCCCATCCCGAAGGCCGCGGCCTCGCCGTCGCGATGACGCGCGCCCTCCGCGCCGCCGCGCTCGACCCCGCCGACATCGACTACATCAACGCCCACGCCACCTCCACGCCCATCGGCGACCTCTCCGAGGCGCGCGCCCTCCGCGCCGTGTTCGGCCCCTCCGGCGCGCGCCCGCTCGTGAGCAGCACCAAGGCGCTCACCGGCCACGGCCTCTCGCTCGCCGGCGCGCTGGAGACCGGCCTCTGCGCCCTCGCGCTCCGCGACGGCTTTGTCCCCGGCTCCGCGCACATCACGCAACTCGACCCCGCCTGCGCCGACCTCAACATCCCGCGCGAAACCCAGGATAAACCCATCACCCGCGTCCTGAACAACAGCAGCGGCTTCGGCGGAGCAAACGTGGCCATCGTGCTGAAAAAAACCTGACCGCGGATGAATACAGACAATTCCCAGAAACCAACCGCTTATTTAACCACGGAGACAAGGAAGGCACGAAGCCATGAAAGAAAATTTAATAACCGAAACTACGCGAAGACGGAATTTTGCCGGGCCTCCCCTATGTCACAGGCCGCGTCCGCTCCACGGCCTGACGCAAGGCCAGCCCCTGCGCGGCGCATAACCCCAGTTAATAAAAACTCCCTCCGAACTCCGTGTCCTCCGTGTCTCCGTGGTTAAATAAAAACAAACCAAAATGCCGCCGCCGCTCTCCACCCGCTATCGCACCGCCTTCGTCACCGGCGCCTCGTCCGGCCTCGGACGCGCCTTCGCCGAAATGCTCCTCGCCGAAGGCGTGCGCGTGTGGGGCACCTCGCGCGACACCGCCCGCCTCGTCCCGCTCGTGCAAAAACACCCCGCCGCCTTCACCCCCGTCGCGCTCGACCTGGCCGACGGCGACGCCGCCGAAACCGCCTACGCCCGCGCCGCCACGCAAGCCGCCGCCACGCAAGCCGCCGCCGACGCCGCGCCCGGCTTCGACCTCGTCATCAACAACGCCGGCTTTGGCCGCTTCTCGCCCTTTGCCGAAGTCCGCGACTTCGCGGTCTGGCAGGCGCAACTCGACGCCATGCTCACCCACACCGCCCGCCTCGCCCATGCCGCGCTGCGCGGCATGACAGCGCGGCGCCGCGGCTGCCTCGTCAACGTCTCCTCGCTCGCCGCCGAGTTTCCGCTGCCCCTCATGGCCGGCTACAACATCGCCAAGGCCGGACTCTCCGCGCTCAGCGAAAGCCTCATGTTCGAACTGCGCGGCACGCCCCTCGTCGTGATGGATTTCCGGCCCGGCGACTACCGCACCGCCTTCAACGAAGTCATCCAAGCCGAGGCCGCCGCCCGCCAAGCCGCCCCATCCTCTTCGCCACCCAGCCCACCCATGCCCGACAACACCGACACCGCCCCGCGCCCCGCGCCGGCACCCGGCGCGCCACCCCATCCGCCATCCCCGCTCCGCATCCCGCGCCCCCGCCTGACCCGCGCCTGGGAAGCGCTCGAAAAAAACCTCCGGGCCGCGCCGCCACCCGCCCGCGCCGCGCGCGACCTCCGCCGCGCGCTTCTGCGCGGACGCCCCGGCATCGTCCGCTCAGGCTCATTCTTCCAGGCGCGCCTCGCGCCCCTGGCCGCGCGCATGATGCCGGCCCGCCTGCTCCGGGCCGCCCTTGCGCGCTATTTCGGAGCCGCCTGACCGTGGCCGCGCTCCGCATCCTGGTCCTCACCTCAAGCACCGGCGGCGGCCACGACTCCCGCGCCCGCGCCTTTGCCGAGTGGTGCTTCGCGCTCTACGGCCACGACATCGAAGTGCGCATCGAGCAGATGCTCGAAAAATCCTCCGTGCTCAACCGCGCCGGCGTGAAATGCTACAACTGGATCCAACGCCGCCTCCCCGCGCTGCACACCGCCTTCTACACCGCCGTCGAAGGCCTGCGCTTCCTCAACCGCCGCGGCGTCCTGATCGGACGCGGCTATTACGACCGCGTGCTCGCGGAGTTTCGCCCGCACCTCGTCTTCAGCGTGCACGACTGCCTGAACCGCGGCTACTTCCAGCGCGCCCGCAAAATCCTCGGCGCGCCCAACGTCCGCTGCGCCACCTACTGCGGCGAGTTCTCCGGCGGCTGGGGCTACAGCGCAAACTGGCTCGAACCCTCCGCCGATCTCTACATCTCGCGCACCGCCACCGCCCGCGACTACGCCGTCAAACACGGCATCCCGCCGAAACGCGCCCGCGTGCGCGGGCACCTCATGCCCCCGCGCGCGCATCTGGAGCAGATGGACGCCGGCCAGCGACTCCGCCACCTCACGCGCAACCTCCGCCTGCGCCCCGACCGCTTCACCGTCTTTCTCGCCACCGGCACCAATGGCGCCAACAACCACTTCGCGCTCCTGCCCTCGCTCGTGCGCCACGCCGGCCACTGCCAGGCCATCATCATCTGCGGACGCAACCGCGAAATCTACAACCAGCTCGTCCAATGGCGCGCGCGCCATCCGGCGTTCTCCTGCCATATCGAAGGCTACTCCGAAGGCGTGCACCTGCTCATGCAATGCAGCGACATCATCGTCACGCGCGGCGGCACCACCACCTGCGCCAAGGCCCTGCACTACCGCTGCCCGATCCTCTTCAACGCCTTCGGCGGCGTGATGCCGCAGGAACGGCTCACCCTGAAATTTTTCAGGAACGGAGCCGGCAGCGAACTCATCCGCGACGCCAACGACTTCGCCAAAATCATCGACCGCTGGATGGCCGAGCCGGCGAGCTACGCCGCGTATAAGAACCGATTCACCGCCGCGCGTTACGAAGAGGACCCCACGCTGCTCATCGACGAGCTTGTCGCCCTGGCCCGCGAAGCCGCCCCCGGCGCGCCCCCCGCCCGGCACCCCTTCCCGCCCAAAAATGGCAACGAACTGGCACATTAGTATCCCATGATTTGATACCATTTATGAATGGAATTCAGATTTTTTGGTGGCGGGCCTGGCTCCCGCAAGACCGTCGCGGAAAAACCTTGCGTCACACCGCGACGGCCTCGCGGGAACTCGGTCCGCCAAAAAATCGAAGTTCATTTCACGGCTGCCATGTTGAGCCTTCCACCGGTCTTTCGCTGACCTTCCGCTGACCTTCCGTCGGCCTTGCGCCGGCGGTTTCGTGCCTGAAAAAATTTTCGCGACATTTCGCGCGTTTTGCGGTTCATCCATCACATGCGCTCCAAACCCATTCCCGGCTCCACCGGCGAAGTGCTCGCCTGCCTGCCCTCCCCTTACCTGCCGCACGCGGCGACCGGACTGCTTTACCTCCCGCGCTTCATCGCGAAGTGCAAATACACCAAGGCGCACGGCGCCCTGCCGCCCAGCTACGCAAAAAACTACAAACGCGGGCTTGACCGCTTTCTTTCGCTGCACCTCGGCGTCGATCCCTCCGCCGTGGAGGAAATCGTGCGCACCTCCGCCGACGACGCGGAGATCGACCGCCGCCTGCTCGCGCTTTTTCCCGCCGATGTGCGCGCCGCAAAATGGAACCGCGACCTCGTGCAAAAAGGCATGACGCCCGCCGGCCAGGATTTTCTGCGCGAGGCACTCACCGCGATGGGCTGCGCCGACCGCGCCGGTGAAATCAAAAGCGTCCCGGACCTGATCGACTTCGACGAAGGCCGAATCGAGTGAGTCCGTTTCCTTCTGTTCAAATTATCCCCATTCCCAGTGAACATGACCCTTTAGAAGAAGCAGAGCCATGTAGGGGCTTCGCTTGCGAAGCCCGTTGCAGGAGCACGGCCTTTGCTGGTGCACGGTTATCAAGCCGGACGCCGCAAGCGACGCCCCTACAAAAGAGTGATTTTCATTGGGAATGGGTATTAGAGCGTCTAACAAAAAGAAGACTTGAGCGAAGAGACACAGCGGGCACGGAGGCGCGCGGCGGCGGATGTAGGGGCTTCGCAAGCGAAGCCCGTTGCTTGCGAAGCCCGTTGCCGGACAGCAGTCGCGCGCGTTTGTGTTTCATGCGACTGCGCCGGCGCACTGGCGGAAGCTAACCCGTGGCGTCCTTCCGCGACGGACTTCGCAAGCGAATCCCCTACATCTGGACTTCGCAAGCGAATCCCCTGCATCCTCGCGGTTCCCCACGTTTTTCATACAGTCTTTCGGCCTGCCCTATTGTAATTTTGTTAGGCGCTCTAAGGGTTCGTTTTTTACTGCCCTCAGATTCCGCGGATTGCCACAGATTGCCTTATGAATGACAATCCGTGAAATTTGTGAACAGTTTAATGGTCCGGTTTTATTTAACCACAAATTCCTTGGAGCGACTACGCCGCAACCGAAAAAAGAAATGGCCGGGAAAAAGCATAAAAAAGAAGCCGGATAATCATCCGGCCTTTGTGTTACGGGCCACAGTCCGGTCATAAGAAGTGACGTGTATTTGCCGAAGTGCCGTCACAAAGGGAGGTGATGTTGTGATGTGAGTGAGGCAACAATGAGTGCCGTCAGTGCCGTCGTATTTTTTGTAAAATGTCCCCCACTGAACCGAGCGTGCGCCGTCAGTGCCGTCGGTTCGGGGCTGGACATCGGCGGATTGTCCGGTTGTGGCTTTCCGGCGTGAGACCTTCCACCCCGCGCTTTGTGAACGATCAGCCCTCGTTGAGCGCCGCGCTTTTTCGTTGAAGCAGGAGCGTTGTCCGCATTGCGGGAGGCCCGGCACGCTCAACCGCCACAGCCGCATGACGGGCAAGGGCTTCGGCGCGCGTTGCGAGCGTGTGCCGCGCGGACAGCGCGTGTATTGTTCGGCTCGCGGGCGTCGCGGCGGGTGCGGGCGCACGTTTGCGATTTATCTGTCCGGCGTGGTGCCGCGCCACAGCGTGGATGCCCCGGCGCTCTCGCGTCTGTTCGCCGGATTGCTCGCGGGGCTTTCGTTAAAGGCCGCCGCCGAGGCGTTGCGCGCGCCGTTCGCATTGGAGACGTTTTATCATGCGCGGGCGCGTTTGCGCCGGCGGCTTGACGCACTGCGCGTGCTGCTGTGCCGGGAGAGCGGCCCGCCGGCCTGCGCGTTCGCCGATCCGCTTTTGCAAACTCTCGCGCATCTGCGCGGGGCGTCCTCGTCCGCGCCGTCCGCCAGCGGCGGGTCCTCCGGCATGTGCGCGTGGTTCCAACTGCGCTTCCAGCGTCCGTTTTTGGGCTGAAAACCCGCTCTTCCCATCGACCGGTCGCGCCGTCCGCCGTCGTGTTTTATTGCCGCATTGCCGCGACACGGCGGCGGCGCGGCCGTTTTTCGGATGCGCGACAACGCGCCTTGGCCATGCGCCGCCCCGTCCGGTCCCCGGCAGGCTCGTTTCCGCATGAAAAATCCCACACCCTACCTGAACATGCGCGTCCTTGGGGCCATCGAGACAGCCGAGGGCGACTCAATCATCGCGCGCATACGAAACGTCTCCCAAATGAGCTTCACCGACGAGGACGGCCATCCGCGCCGCTTCACCTGGAAGACCATCCAGACGTGGTATTCGCGCTTCAAGAAGCACGGAGTGACGGTCATGGAAAGCACGCCTCGTTCCGACCGTGGCAAAACCCGCAAGGTCACGCACGAGGAACTGCTGGAGGCCGTGCGCGCGGTGCTGCCCCTCTCGCATACCGGCCGCGACGCCGGGACGCCGAAAAAAGCCATGCTCTACCGGCTGTGCATCGAAAAAGGACTCCTAGTGCGCTCGCAAATCGCCCCCAACACCTTCAGCCGGCTGGTCAACGAACTCGAACTGCTCAAAAAAGACGACCAGTGCGAAGGCAGGCGCCGGCTCGCCTTCGCCAAACCCTACGCCAACGACCTGTGGCAGGCCGACACCCTTGTCGGCCCATATATACAAACGCCAAACGGCCCCGTTCAGGCGCGCCTGATCGCATTTATAGACGACGCCTCGCGCGTGTGCTGCCACGGCGAGTTCTTTATAAATGAAAACACCGACACGCTCGTCGTCTCCCTGCGCGCGGCATACTACAAACGCGGCGTCCCCTCGGCACTCCTGGTTGACAACGGCTCGATTTACACCTCCCGGGAAATCATCCAGGTGTGTGCCCGCGTTGGCTGCCTCCTGCACCACGCTCCTCTTCGCGACGGCGCGGCGAAAGGGAAGGTGGAACGATTCTTCCGCACCGTGCGCGACCAGTTTTTGCCACGCACGCTGGACCTCTCCTCTCTCGAAGCGCTCAACCGCGCGTTCAACCACTGGGTCGAGGAGCACTATAATGCGCAAAAACACTCCATCCTCGGCATGAGCCCGCTGGAACGCTTCGCGCTGGACAGGAGCCGCATCCGCTTCCTCCCGCCCAACGAAACGAATGACGAACTCTTTTTCGCCGAGGACGAGCGCCACGTGCGCGCCGACAACACCTTCTTCCTGCGCGCCGCCCGCTACGAGGCCCCGCGCCACCTGCCGGACCGCAAGATACAAGTGCGTTTCCGCCGCTCCGACAAAGACCCCGGCGCGCCGGTCATTGTCTATTATAAAAACGAACGCATGGGTCCCGCGCGCCTTGTCAACCTCGTCGCCAACGACCGCAAGCCTCAGCCGCCCGCGCCTGCCGCTCCACCGCCTGCGGAAGACCCATGCGTGTCCGATCCTCAAATGCAAAAACCGGAGGCGCTGTCATGATCCGCGCGCACTTCGGCCTCCAGAAAAACCCCTTCGAGGATGGCGACAACCCGAAGCTCCTCGCGCATCAGCAGGAAGTCATGGACATCCTGCCCGTCCACGCCCAGCAAGGCGGGTTGTGCCTGATTCTGGACGAACCGGGAACCGGCAAATCCGTCCTCAAACACGCAATCCTCCAGCTCGATCCCAAGCGCCACGTCATCCCCGTGCTCAACCGCACCCTGCACACCTGGCACACCATGCTGCGCATCCTCTGCGAAGCCTTTAAGGTCGAGTTCGACGGCCGCGATCACAAATGCGAACGCCTGCTCGTCGCCGAAGCCTACCGTCTGCACCGCTCGGGCAAACTGCTCATGCCCGTTATCGACGACGCGCACCTGATGCCCTCGGAGTGCCTGCGAAAACTGCGGCTGCTGCTCGAAGACTTCCCCCGCTCGCACAACCTTGTCCTCATCGGCCAGGCCCCGCTCCTGCAAACCCTCTCGCTGGGCGTAAACGAGGAAATCAAGTCCCGCGTCACCTACTCGGTCGTGCTCCAGCGCCTCTCGCCGGAGGCCATCGAGGCATTTATATTAAATGCGCTCGACCATGCCGGCATGGGCCACAACACCATCACAGTCGAAGCGCTCGCCTTGATTGTACGCTCCGGCGAAGGACTCCTGCGGCGAACCAAAAACCTCTGCCTGGGCTCGCTGGTGCAAGCCGTGCGCGACCAGGTGCGCTGCGTCGATCTCAAGCAAGTCAACCGCGTGCTCCTCCAGCCCCACTGGCGCAAGGACTGCGATCAACCCCTCGCATGATATATAATATGAAAACAATCACCCGTGAACATCGCACGCACGACGCCGCGCCGCCGCCGCCACGCTGGACAAAGGAACAAATCCGTGCCGCTCGCACGGTCGCAATTGCGCCGTTTTTGGAAAAGCGCGGACTGCATCTCGCGGAAAACGGCGGCGGCAACTACAACATGCGCGAATACCCCGGACTGATAATAAAAGACAGCTACTGGCGCTGGCCCGAACTCAACATAAGCGGCAACACGATAGACCTGTGCATGCAAGTGCTGCGCCTGAGCTTCAACGAAACCATGCTCGCCCTGTCGCAAACGAATGATGACACACAGAGGGACGCTGGACCAAAAGCATCGTAACACCCGCATCAAAACATCACACACCGGGCCGGTCGCCGTCGTACGCATATGCAAGTGATACGACCGCGCCGGCCCGTTTGCATCGCACCATGACAAAACAGTGCCTCAAAAACCATGCAGCGGAACAAGATGACGGCTGCCAACCGTGTCACAAATACGATGAGGATGCGGCAATTCGGCGACAAAACATGATGCCAGTGTGGCAACATCTCTTTTTTATCGTAAAAACCCTATGACCTCAAATCGGCAGATTTTGTGATCACAATTTGGCACGTAACA
>JAIRTK010000548.1 GCA_031254955.1 Opitutaceae bacterium | reverse complement strand
GATAAGATTCAAGTGACCCCATCGCCGACCGAAAAGACCGCGCCCTCCGCGCCCCCGCGTAGAAAACCAAGCCCGGAGAATACACCGCCCCCGCCGCCCTCAAACTCCCCTACCCTACCCTATCCATCCTGCACCGCCTACGACTCCACGCCCCTTTTCCGTCCCGTCGGCCCCTTTTCCGCCCCGCCGGTTTCACCGGACAACGCAGCCCTCCGCGTCATCGCCATGTCCGTCCGCGACGCCGCTACGGCAGTAGCGCGCCTTGCGCGAGCAGGCGTTCGCGGATCGCGCCAAACGGCACCTCGGTCGGGACGACGCCGCGCGCCGCGGACTCCGCCGCCGCCACGCCGCCCGCATGTCCGATCGCCATCGCAATCGGCGTCACGCGAAACGCCGCCGATGCCTCGTGCGTCGCGCTGATGCAGCGCCCGACCACGACCAGGTTCGCCGGCTGCTCCACGAGCAGGCTGCGCAACGGGATCTGGTAGGCCGCGTCGGGCCGCAGATGCGTGGTGCTGGTCACCGCCTGGCCGTCCGCCGAATGGATGTCGATGGGATAGGCGCCGAGCGCCACCGCGTCGTCAAAGGCGCGCGCCGACAGCAAATCCGCCGCCGTCAGGATGTGGCGTCCCTTGATGTGCCGGCTCTCCCGCACGCCGATTTTGGCCGCGGTGTCCATGCGAATCGCGTTGGCGAAACCGACGGCGTGTTTTTTGAGAAACGCAAAAATCTGCGCGCACTGCCTGCGCCCGATGGCCTCGGCACGGCTGAGTTGGAAGGGGTCGGTCGCGTCAAGCCCGGTCACGCGCGAGGTGTTCAGGATCACGACCCCCGGCTCCGCCGTCTCAAAAAACAACACCTGGTCGCGCGGCACATCCACCTCGCCGCGTTCGCGGGCGGCCTTCCACGCGCCCAGAAAACCTCCTAGACTGATGCGCGGCGACTCGCGCAACCGGCGCGCCGCCTCCTCCGGGCCGCACGGGTGAAACAGAAACTCCTCCGGATGCGCCAGCGCGTAGGCGCGGATGGCGGCGGTGTCCACGTTGGCAAGTTTCAGGTTCGTGGTCATCGGCTGCGCGGCGCAGTCCTTCTCGCGTCCGAGCTGGAACGGCACGCCCGCGCGCGCCGCCAGGTCGGCGTCGCCGGTCGCGTCCACGAACACCTTGGCCGCGAGCGACATCAACCCGGCCTTGTTGCACCCAATCGCGCGCGCCAGCGCGCCGTCCTCCGCCTTCTCGACCGCGGCGATTTGCGTGTGGTAAAGCACGCGCCCGCCCGCCTCCGCCAGCATTGTTTCCAGCTCGATTTTCAGTTCCTCGCTGTCAAACGGCGTGACCGTGCTGCAATAAGTGGTCGTGTCGGGGATATGCCCCGTGCTGGCCCCGCGCGCTTGCAACCGCGCGATGATTTCGTCGGCGATGCCCCGCACCACCTGCGTCCCGGCGGGGTTGTGAAAACTCATCATCGGCCCCACGCCCATCGCGGTGAGCGAGCCGCCCAAAAAGCCTTGCTCCTCGACCAGCAACACGCGCACGCCGGCCCGCGCCGCCGCGATCGCGGCCACCGCGCCGGACACGCCGCCGCCCGCGACCAGCACGTCGCAGTCCGGGCCGGCTTTGATATCGAGTGCGAATTTTTGTTCAGGAAATGATGCGTTCATGGAGTCTTCCGGTTATTGGCACATGCGGCATGAAGGCAACCACTGCCTTCATGCCCCGCCGACCCTCACCCCCTTCCGGCGGCGTGACAAGCCCTGGGTGCCTTTCTCGGGCGGATCGCGCTCATGCCGACCAAGCCTGCCGGCAGGATGCCGGCGCTCCCAGTCGCTGGCGCGGGGGCGGGCGCGCCAAGGGTGCGGGGTGTTTTGGGAGCGCGCTGCAGAGGACGCGAAGCGACTGGCGACACCGCTTTCGCGCCTCCGCGCCCTTCCGCCTCCCCCGTGCCCTCTCGCCTCCTCCGCACCGCTGCGCCTCCGCGCCGTCCTGCCTCGCTCCGCATAGCAACCGTCACGGCAAAAACCAGATTTCCGAACAAGTCTGATTTTCGATTCCCGATGAGCGAACCACCGCTTCATCTTGTGTCTGGCGCGGCAACGCCATAATCCAAAATCCATAATCGAGCATCGAAAATCCGAAATCCCATGACCACCAGCGCCACCAAGCAAACCCATGACGGCATGAACTACGCCCCGCGCGGCAAACCCCGGCCCGTGGTCAAGCCCGGCGAGTTTGCCTTCGCCGCCGCGCATCTCGATCACGGACATATTTACGGCCAGTGCAACGGACTCACCGAGGCCGGCGCGGAATTGCGCTGGGTGTATGATCCCGACCCGAAAAAAGTGGAGGCCTTTCGCGAACGCTTTCCGCAAGCCAGGGCCGCCCGCTCGCTTGATGAAATCCTCGACCAGCCCGACATCAAGCTGGTGGCCGCCGCCGCCGTGCCCGACCTCCGCGGCCCCATCGGCTGCCGCGTAATGGAGGCGGGCAAAGACTATTTTACCGACAAGACCCCCTTCACCACGCTCGCCCAGCTCGCGCAAGCCCGCGCGACCGTCGCGCGCACCGGACGCAAATACATGGTGTATTTCAGCGAACGCCTGCATGTGGAGTCCGCCATGTTTGCCGGCGACCTCGTGGCGGACGGCGCCATCGGCCGCGTGGTGCAAGTCATCGGACTCGGCCCGCACCGCCTCAGCAAAACCTTGCGCCCCGCATGGTTTTTTGAACGCGAACGCTACGGCGGCATCCTTTGCGACATCGGCAGCCACCAGTTCGAGCAATTCCTCCACTACTCCGGCGCGACCGACGCCACCGTGCTCGAAGCCTCCGTCGGAAACTTCGCCAATCCCGACACTCCCGGCCTCGAAGACTTCGGCCAGGCCACGCTCCTCGGCGACAACGGCGCCACCAACTACGTCCGCGTGGACTGGTTCACGCCCGACGGACTCCGCACTTGGGGCGACGGACGCACGCTCATCCTCGGCACCGGCGGTTACATCGAACTGCGCAAATACATCGACGTGGGCCGCGACGCGGGCGGCGACCACGTGTATCTCGTCGATGCCAAAGGCGAGCACCACCTGAGTGTCGCGGGACAGGTGGGATTCCGTTTCTTTGGCGAGTTCATCCTCGACTGCCTCCATCGCACCGAGAAAGCCATGACCCA
>JAIRTK010000431.1 GCA_031254955.1 Opitutaceae bacterium | reverse complement strand
CAACCGCTCCTATCACGCCCGCGCCGCCGACACGCTGCTCATGGTGCAGGAGATCGGCCTGCCGAATGTCGGCGTGTGCATCGACGTGGGCCACGCCCTGATGGCGGGCGAGAACGTGGCCGAGTCCGCGGTCATGTTGCATCACTACGGCGACAAACTCTTCCACATGCACTTTAACGACAACTACCGCACCTGGGATGACGATATGATCGTCGGGTCGCTGCATTTTGTGGAGTACGTGGAACTGCTCTTCTGGCTGCGCGAGATCGGCTACAACGGCTGGTACTCGATGGACCAGTATCCATATCGTGAGGACGGCATGCGCGCCGTGCGCGAGAGCGTCCGCTTCCTGCAGGGCGTGGAAAAACTGCTCACGCCCGAAAACATGGCGGCGATGCGCGCCCTCGTCGCCAAGGGTGACGCCACCGAATCCACCGCCTTCTTCCGCGAACTGATCATGCCCACGCACAAGGGCTGAGCGGCATATCCCCGAAGGGCGGACCTATCGTCGCTTCTGATTGGGAAAACCTCTCCTTCATTTCGAGGACGGTCTCCGAAAGGAGATCTTTTTTATTCATTTATGCATCCTATCAGCACCACTGGATAGGTGTATCTTTTTTTCCCCATAACTGCAAACGCTCGGCTTCAGAACTTTTTTTCGCATCGACGACCTTGTACGCAATGTGCGCAACACCAGTACGCAAAGCCGCTACAACTTCTGCGACATACGGCAGATTCCGTTCTTCGTAATGTGCTATGAATAATTTGCTTAACTTCACCATTTAAGAAGGTCCGTGCAAGACAAGCAATGCTTAAGTGCCCGATTTCTTTTATTTGGTTTGGTCGTTCCATTCTGACCATGCCTGTCACCTCAGGATTCGCAGCATCCGCCTGCGGTGAAAATCGGATGCGTTCAAAATCGGCGCAGCCTGCCTCTACCAGTCGTCGGTGCGGAAGGGGGTGGCGGGGAGGCCGTCTTGGTTGAAGAGGCCGGCTTTCGGGGCGTTGCGCCAAGCGTAGCGGACGGCGACCGGGGCGCTGACGCCGGGGGAGCTGATGATGACGCTCTCCCCATCGATGCGTGTATCCGCAGGATGGAACACCTTGTCCGCCCCAGCGATTTCAAAGCCCTCCGGCTGAAGTGCGAGCGGGCTGGTGAGGGGACTGCCTCCGGTGTCGAAGAGCACGCGCATGGATGAGTCCCCTTCGCGTTTTGCCGAGAGGAAAACCGGGCCGCTGTATGTGAGGCTCGTTTTCCCGTAGGTCGTGGCGAGTGCGACGAGTGCGAGGCGGCGTCCGACATTGCGCTTGTTGCGCGGATGGATGTCGGTGACATTGCCTATGTCGATCGTGACGGCTTGTCCGGTGTTGGGCAGGGCGAGCGTCTGTGTCTGTGCTTCGCGCAGAAATGCGTAGGGTGTCTCATCGGGGCCGTTGGCGCGATAGTTGGCGAGCTGCACCCAGTAGAAGGGAAAGTCGCCCTGGCCGAACTCGCGCCGCCAGCCCTCGATCATCGCCGAGAAAAAGGCGCGGTACTCGTGCGCGCGTTGGGCATTGGACTCGCCCTGGTACCAGATGGCTCCGCGCAAGGCATAGGGCACGAGCGGGGCGATCATGGCGTTGTACAATCCGCAGGGTGTATCCATGTGGCCGGGACCGCGTCCGTACTGGGGCTTGGGTTTTGAGAAGGTCTTGCCCTGAGTCTGTGCGGCGGAGCGCTCCTCCTCCCAACGTTTTATCGCGGCGTCCACACTGGCCTTGGCGGCGGGCCAGCGGGCGAGAGTCTCCTGCCAGCGTGTGTGGATGCCGGCGAATTCGAGGCCGTCTCCGTTCGCGATGGTGGCGGCGTCCATCCATGCTTCCACGCGCGAGCCGCCCCACGAGCTGTGGAGGATACCGACGGGGATGCCGTCGAGGGTGCGGTGCAGGTCCAGGGCGAAAAAATAGGCGACGGCGGAGAATTGTCCGACGGACTCCGGGGTGGCCTTGGTCCATTTGCCTATGACCCTGGACTGCGGTTGCTCGGAGACTTTTTTGGATACAAGGAACTGGCGGATCAGGGGGTGCCGCGCCGCGATTGCCTCGAACCGTGCGTCGTAGGCTCGCGCGACCGTCCATTCCATGTTGGATTGCCCCGAGGCGAGCCATACCTCTCCGACGAGCACGTCCTTGATCGTGACGGTGTTGTTTCCGGAGATGACGAGCCTTCTTCCTTCACTCGACGGGGCAAGGGCGGGCAACCAGGCGCGCCACTGTCCCTTGTCGTCCGCGACCGTGGTGGCGGAGTGTTCCGCGAAGCGCACCTGGATCTTTTCACCGTTGTTGGCGGTTCCCCACACGGGGATGGATTTGCCATGCTGGAGCACCATGCCGTCACTGAAAAGGGAGACGGGGATGACATCCGCGATCGATGCCGCGCATGGCAGCAAGAACGACAGAACCATGATCCGGAGGGTGCAGGGAAGCATGGGAGTTTTCATAAAAGCGGAAGGGGGCGGTTGATTGATTCGGGGGGAAATACAACACGCGGCTGGATGAGTTTTCGACAGAATAAATCCTCCGTCCCGTGCAAGTGTTCATCCTGGTGAACAGTTTTTCATGGCCGACATGTCGGGCGACATCATGAAGCAATGGCTTTCAGCAATATTTGGAAAATTCGGACCGATGCCGCTTGTTCTTTCGATTTTTGCCTCTCCTAAATATAATCGCGAATTGAGGGAGAATGATTAACAGATGGCAAAATTACCATATATGCAGTTTTATCCGGCGGACTGGTTTCAGGACTGCCAGATCCTGACGCTTTCAGCCAGCGGCGCGTGGCAATCCATTCTCTGCAAGGCGTGGCAACCCTCGACACGGGGCGTTCTCACGCTCAATCTCGTGGCCTTTTCAAGGCTGTTTTCATGCACAGTCGAACAGGGGGCAACAAGAAGCGATGTCAGCGAAAAAACAAGCGTCCGCGCCATGCGTAGCGCAGGCATCCAGCCCGCGACAACGCCGCGACCTCGCGGACAAGTTCCGCGCGAAACTCCGTGCGAAACGAGCAACCCGCCATATCCGCGCCCCTGAAAAAGTCTCGGGCGGGACGCCGTGAGATGGGAGGTCTTGCGCTGAAACACAAAACACGGACGAGTCGCCCATGCCACACACCCCGCATGGGCGACTCGCCCATGCCCCTCAACCCAGCGTCCACGCCGCCCAGCCCTCCGTGCCCCCGTGCGCCCCCGTGCCCCTCGTGCGCCCCAGCCCCCCGTGCCATCCGGCCCGCATCACCCCTCGCTGCGCACCCTGACAGTCCCGTCGGCAAACTCCGCCCTCAACACCTGCCCGGACGCGACCGCCGCTCGACGCTGCACAGGCCGCCCCGCCTCGTCGCGCAGGATGACAAAGCCACGGTTGAGCACCGATGCCGGACTGGCCGCCTGAAGGCGTTTCCACAAGGCCAGCAACTGGTGCGACGCGAGTTGCACGCGCGCCTCGGGCGAACGCCGCTCCAGCGCCGCGGCCACGGCGGCCAGCCGTTCGCGTTTGAGCATCGTGACGCGCGCGACCGCCGCGTCGAGACGGTTGGCCAAATCATCCAGCCGCAGAAACTCCTGCTCCACGCGCGCCGTCGGAGACAACAGCCTCAGACGCGCGCGCCCCCCATCGAGCCGTTCGCGGGCGCGCGTGAGCCGTGTGCCGAGCGCGTCGTCCATCGCGGCGGCGGCCTGCGCCACGCGTTCGGCGCAGGCGAGAAACCGGCTCGAAATCAACTCCGCCGCGCCGCTCGGAGTCTCGGCGCGCGCGTCCGCCGCGAAGTCGCACAGCGTGAAGTCGATCTCGTGGCCGACCGCCGAGATGACCGGCACGCCGCACGCCGCCACCGCGCGCACCAACGGCTCCTCGTTGAACGCCCGCAAGTCCTCCAAGCCGCCGCCGCCGCGCCCGATGACCAGCAGGTCGAAAATCCCCGGCGCCTCCGCCGCGCGCAGCATCGCGGCCATCTCCTCCGCCGCGCCCTCGCCCTGCACCTTGGCGGGCAGCACGACCAGCCGCCCGCGCCAGCCGCGCCGCGACAGGATGCGGATAAAATCCTGCACCGCCGCGCCGCTCGGCGACGTGACGAAGCCGACGGTCGCCGGCATGGACGGGATCGGCTTCTTGCGCTCCGCGTCGAACAACCCCTCGTCCGCGAGCCGGCGTTTCAACGCCTCAAACTCGCGCTGCAACCGCCCCACCCCGTCCTCGATGACGGCGCGCACGATCAACTGATATTGCCCCCGCGCCTCGTAAACGCCCACCTGCCCGAACGCCACCACCTGCAACCCGTCGCGCAACCGCACCTGCAGCCGGGCCGCGTCCGCGCGGAAAAGCACCGCCGAGAGCTGCGCGCCCGCGTCCTTGAGCGAAAAATAAACATGGCCGCTCGCCTGCTCCCGCAAGTTGGAAACCTCGCCGCGCACCCAGCCCGGACGGATGACGGCCTCAAGCGCGCCCTTCACGCGCTGCGTAAACTCGGTCACGCTCAAGACGCGCGCGCCGCCGCCCGCGTCCCCGCTCCCCTCAAACAAATCTGCCTGCCGGTCGCTCATGGATTTTCGCCGCCGGCGCGTCCGCCGCCATGCCGATCCGCCGGCGCGCCGCCGGTGGTCGCGCCGCCCAAACCGGCGTCACCGGCGTTCGCGCCACCAGCACCCGCGCCGCGCAAACCGGCGTCGCCGGCACCCGCGCCGCCAGTGCCGACATCGCTCAAGCCGGAACCGCCAGCGCCGGCGTCGTCCAAACCGGCGCAGCCGGCGCCCGCGCCGTCCAAGCCCGCGCCTCCAGCACGAACGTCGCCGGTGGCCGCGCCACCGATGGCCGCGCCCTTTAAACCTGCGTCGCCGGTGGCCGCGCCGTCAGTGCCGGCGCCACGCAAACCCGCATTGCCGCCAGCGCTCGTGCCGCCCAAGCCTGTGACGCCGATGGCCGCGCCGCCCACGCCGTCTTTGGAATCTTGGATTCCGGCATGCGAAATTTTTTGAGGAGAGTCAGGCCGCGCGACATTGCCGCCCGGAGGAATTTCGTGATCCGGGTCTTGCGCCCTGGACGTTGTCCCGTTCGCGGCGTCCAGCTGCCGCCGCGCATAGTGTTTCCGCACCATCCGCACCACGATGACCAGACCCGCGACCAAACCCAGCGCGATAAACGCCGTGCGCCCCTTGCCCGCCACGAGCGCATCGCTCGCCAGCACGGCCGCCAACGCCCAGCCGCTCATGATCGGCGCGGAGATGAGGATGTAGATTTTGAACGGCACCTCGGCCAGCCCGAGCAGGTAGTTTTGTATGAACAACGGCGGCCCCGGCGTGACGCGCAGCAACACCGTAAGCCCCGTGTGGTCGCCCGGCGCGACCCTGGGCAGCCTGTAGCCCATCCTTTCCATGAGGCGCGAAAGCAACGGACGCGCCGCATACCGGGCCAGCCAATACGCCAGCGCGAGATCCAGCGTCATGCCGAGGGACACCAAGACGCACACCCACGCCGTGCCCAGTTGCGGAATAAAAGTCGGCCCCGCCGTAAACGTGAACGCGGAGACCGGACACCCGAACGCCGGCAGCACGATCATCGCGGCAAAGAACGGCACCGGCCCCATGCCGCGAATCCATTCAAGCCCGAGATGCATCCAGACGCGCGCCTCCTCCAGATGGAAATAGACGAGCGTGCCCCCGGCAATCAGCACGAGGGCCATCAGCAATTTGGTCAGAAACATGGAGCGGCGCAGCTCCTTGGAACCGGAAGCCATAAAGCCCGGCAGCATGTCGCCCCCGCCCCCCGCGGCAAATCCCAAAAAACGCTCCCCGGTTTTTGGACGCGCACTCCGAGCCGAAGCTCGGAGTGATGGGACGGCGTTGGGGTTGTTGTCATCTTTACGGCGGTTTCAATCCGCACTCCGAGCCGAAGCTCGGAGTAATATGCGCACCTCCGCGAACGACTTGTTCACATCCGCGTTTCAATCCGCTTCAAACAATGGCGCGGAAGCGCCGGCAGGGAGGACTCAGAGAAGCCTCCCTGCCTTGGGCTGCTTTGCGTTGGGTGGGTCACAAGGTGTCCTCGGCGTAACATCAGTTATGAATTGATATTACGCGCTGCCGTCATAGCGCAGGTTGTCAGACTTCTCGCTTCGCCAAGAATCCCGACCTGCTGGGCGCACAACGCACGCGTGGCATGAAGCAGACTTGGAAGTCTGCGCTACAAATCTGCGCTACGACAGAGGCAGCGCGTGACATCAGTAATTAATTCTACTTTGTTAACCGAGTTAAGCGAACGGCGGGCGGGATTGCGTGGCATGGGAGAGTCGCCCGTGCCACGCAATCC
>JAIRTK010000419.1 GCA_031254955.1 Opitutaceae bacterium | reverse complement strand
CACGTAGTCGATTTGTTGCTGGACATGCGCGGCGCAGCCGGCGGGATGCGCGGTGACGCAGATGAAGCCTCGGACTTTGGGTTTGATGACCATGGTGAGGGCAAAGGTTTGGAAAAGGGTGGCGGGGCGTCGAGAAAAGAAAATCGGCGCGGCGCTCGAAGCAATCGCCCGTGGACGATGCGCAGTATCGCTCTTTTGGATGGCGGGGCCTTTGGCGGCGCGGCACGGCGCCGCATGGGTGGGTCGCCCGTGCCACGTCAGCATCCGCGTAACGTCAGTTAATAATTGATGTTACGCGCTGCCTCGGTCGTAGCGCAGACCTCCAAGGTTGCTGCATTCAACGCACGCGTTGCGTGCTTAGCAGGTTGGGTTCCGAGCGAAGCGAGAAGCCTGACAACCTGCGCTACGACGGCGACGCGTAACGTCAGTTAATAATTCCAGCCGACGGAGACGCCGATGAGCTGCTGCAATTCCCAGTCCTTGTGGGATTTGATCCAATTGGCCGTATAGGAAACGGCACCGGATACATGATGATTGAAATCGTAACGGAGGCCGGCGGAGGCGCCGAGCATAAAGTAGGTGTCGTCCACCGTAGGTTCATCGTAATAGCGGTAGTTGTGCCATGTGGTCCACCAGTCTCCAGAGGAAATCCCCGAGTCTAGATACATGAAGCCGAGATTGCCTCTTACGAAGGGGGTGAATTTTCCTTTTATGAAATTATACTGCACGAAGGCGTTGAACATATAAATGCTTGCGTCGCCGTTGATCTTATAATCATCGCCCGTGTCCGCGTCATGAAACACACCTTTATAATCGGACGACGTAAAATTCATCTCGACGCCCACGGCGAGATTCCCGGTAAAATTATAATCGAACCCGAAGCCGAACGCGAACGCGGTGTCGAGGTCGAGTTTCAGGTCGCCCCTTATGTAATCGCTTTCCCAGCGCCCGTCCTCGCGCCAGCGGAAGAGGACGGTCTCGTTGTTGATTTTGGCGTCGCTGGGAATCATGACGCCTGGCTTCAGGTAAAAATCCCACGTGTGGGAGCGGGATTGGATTTCGTCTTGATAATAATATTTAGGGTCGTTTTTGGGCGGCGTGTAGTTGGGCGCGACCGAGCGGGGCGTGGGAGGCGAGGTCTGGGCGGTGGCTGCGAGAGTGGCCCCGAGCGTAATCAAGAGCGCGCCCATGATGCGTATGCTGGCGGTTGTCGTTTTCATGGTGATTCAGTTTTTGAGTTTTGCCGGACGCATCCGGGCGCGTCCGGCTGGGTGATCTTTTTTAATGACCTTCAGCAAGGTCATTTGTTCATTACGGCGGATTTGCATGGTGCTGCAAATTCCGACCGGAGCGAACAGGAAGAATGAAACCCGGAATGGAGCGGTGGCAAATCGGATTGGCGATTTGTCCGGGCGCCGGTGGACCGCCCTCCGGGCTGCTAAGGGCGCGAAATGAGGGGATGGCTTTCCCTTTCTGGCTGGTTTTCCCGTGGAAGGGTCGAGTGGCGCCGGGGCGGTCCTCCGGGGCCGGACGCCTCCACTCCCGCGTGAGTCTCCCGACTTTGGGTGACGCATGGTGGGTTGACAGGGATTTGAACCCTGAACCAACGACTTAAAAGGACGCTGCTCTACCGTTGAGCTATCAACCCCCAAGCGATCAAGAGGCGTGGAAATAGGTTTCAGGAAGCGGCATTGGCAAGGATTTTTTTGATGCATTTGTCGCGGGGCGTGTTTTTTTGCCTTCGCATGGGCGCGAGAGGGAGGGGGATTCGGGGCATTCAAAGCGGGGCCGGAATCAAAAGGAAAAGGGATGAGTCGGGACGCCTGCGCTCCGGGGCGGCGGTGTCCAGCCGCCGGGCGCGAGCAACGCGCGCGCACGTTCCCCCGCAGGCTTTTGCGCAGCCCATCGCAAACGGGCGAGACTTCGACTCGTCCGGTGGCGGGACGCCTGCGCTTCGGGCGCGAGCGTGCCGGGAGAGACTCGACTTTGCATCGCATCCTTGGGATTTCTCCTTGCAATTTTGTCCGTTCGGAAACCCTTAGTTAAAGGAATCAAGCGAGGTAAAAAGTGGGAACATTGGACAAACACGCGCATCAAACGTCCGTTGAATCTATGTCAACGAAAGCACAGGACGTGGCTCTCGACCAGTTGCTGGTGGATCGCTTCAAGAGCGGCGATGCATCGGCGTTTGACGAGATGGTATCCCGGTATTGGGCGCGCATTTACGCGATGGTGCATCAGCTTTTGCGCAACCCGCAGGACGCCGAGGAGGTGACTCAGGACGCGTTTATCCGCGCCCATCGCGGCTTGGTGAATTTCCGGGGCGAGTCGGCCTTCTCCACCTGGCTTTACCAGATCGCGACGAATCTCGCGCGCAACCGGTATTGGTATTGGTGGCGCCGCAAGCGCGACAAGACCGTGTCGTTCGACCAGCCCGTGGGGGACGACACCACCATGCCGCTGTCGGAGGTGTTTGCCGCCGAGGCCGCCGCGCCGGACGACGAGGCCGTCACGCAGGAATTCGTCGATCGCATCGCGTTCGGCATGGAAAAGCTGAATGCGAAGCACCGCGAGATCCTGATTTTGAGAAACATGAAAAACCTGTCCTACGAGGAAATAGCGGAGATTTTGCGCATCTCGGTCGGCACGGTGAAAAGCCGTATCGCCCGCGCCCGTGAAAGTCTTCGCGCAAAAATGGGGGAAGACTTCAAATGAAAGAAAAACGTTTCATAGAGCTGCTTAATTTGTATGTGGACCATCAGCTTGACCCCGCCGGGACAGCCGAGTTGGAAACGGAGTTGAAGGGCAACCCGGCCCGTTACCGCACCTATTTGCAATATGTTCATATGCAAAAGGCCTGCTCGATTCTTTTCGAGACCGAGCGTTGCAACGCGCCATCCGCCGGCATCCTCGCCCGCGCGATGGCGAAGGCCGACCGCCGCATCGAGCAACCCGCCGGGCTGCGCGCGGCATGGCATCGCGGACTCTTCGCGTTTGGCGGACTGGCCGTGGCGACATGCGTGGCGGTGGTGGTGCTTGCGCGCTTCGGCGGCGAACCGGCGCAGCCGCCCTCGCCGGCCTCCCACGGCGCGCAGGTCGCCGCCATCGAGACTGCGGAGACGGTCGAAGTCCCTGCCAGCATCGCCGCCGGCGAAATGGAAAAACCGATGTATGCCGTGGTCACGGTGCCGGCCTTGGCGCGGAGGGACGAATCGCCCGCCTATCCGGTCATGAACCTGCGCCAGTTTGCCGCCTTCGGCCCGAAGACCAAGGCCAGCCTCGCCATGCCGGCGACGCCCTACCTTGAAAACGCCGGCCTGCAATGGACCCGTGACGTGCGCCTTCGCCCGATCCGCCAAGTGGCGCCGGACAACCTGTTCTTCGAACGCCATGACCTCGCCTCGGAGGAAATGCGCGGACTCTTTGAAATCCGGCCCGTGGCCCAGCAGCCCGCCGAAGAAATGACCGTGTTGCAATTCCAGCACTGAGACGAGCGCTCAATTTTGATTCCGAAAACGACCGGGTGTTAAAAATCCCCGGCCGTCTTTTTTTGCAGGCTTGGCGAAGCGGCCCGATGCGGCCAGCATTGAGGGATGACCCTTGATTATTTGAGCGACTACAATCAAATAAACCCGGCGCGCACGTTGTGCTCGCCTTGCAAGGGATGCGCGGCATAGTCCGCCGCCTCACATTAAAATCCCACACCCGAGACCGCCTGCCATGACCAAGCCAATCGTCTTCAACAACACCGTGCTGCGCGACGGCCACCAATCGCTCGCCGCCACACGCATGACCACCGCGCACATGCTCCCCGCGCTCGCCGACCTCGACGCGATGGGCTTCGGCGCGCTCGAAACCTGGGGCGGCGCCACCATCGACTCCGGCCTCCGGTTTCTCGACGAATTCCCCTTTGACCGCCTCGACGCCATCAAACGCGGCACGCCCAACACCCCCCACATGATGCTCCTGCGCGGACAAAACATCGTCCAATACGAAAACTTCCCCGACGACGTGGTGGAAACCTTCGTGAACCTGTCGGCCAGGCACGGCATGGACATCTTCCGCATCTTCGACGCGCTCAACGACCCGCGCAACATCCAGACCGCCGTCCGCGCCGTCATCGCCTCCGGCAAACACGCCCAAGGCGTCATCTGCTACACCACCTCGCCCGTGCACGACACCGAAGGCTTCATCAAACTCGGCGTCGAACTGGCGCACATGGGCTGCCATTCGATCTGCCTGAAAGACATGGCCGGACTCGTGCCGCCCGCCGACGCCGCGGCCATCATCGGCGGACTCAAAACGCGGGTAAACATCCCCGTCATCCTCCACACGCACGAAACCGCCGGCCTCGGCATCCCCACCTACCTCGCCGCCATCGACGCCGGCGTGGACGCCGTGGACACCTCCATCACCCCCTTCGCCAACGGCACCGCCCAACCCGACACCCTGCTCATGATGGCCGTGCTCGCCGGCCACCCGCGCAAACCCGACTACGACAAAACCCGCCTCGCGAAACTGCGCCGGCACTTCACGGACGTTTACGCCGGACTCGGCAAATTCACGAACCGCAAAAACGAAGTCATCGACACCGACACCCTCACCTACCAAGTCCCCGGCGGCATGCTCTCCAACTTCCGCACCCAACTCAAAGACATGAAAATGGAAGACCGCTTCGAAGACGTTTTCGCCGAAATCCCCGTCGTCCGCAAGGCGCTCGGCTGGATTCCGCTCGTCACGCCCACCTCGCAAATCGTCGGCACGCAAGCAGTGCTCAACGTGAAATTTGGCCGCTGGAAAAACTTCGCCCCCGCCGCGATGGACATCGCGCTCGGCTACTACGGCCGCACGCCCGCGCCCGTCGATCCCGAAGTGCAAAAACTCGCCGCCAGACTCACCGGCAAAGACCTCATCACCTGCCGCCCCGCCGACCTGAAAAAACCCCGCATGGCCGAACTCAAAGCACAACTCCGCGCCGCCGGCCTCCCCGACGACGACGAACACGCGGTCATCCACGCGATGTTCCCGATGCAGTTGAAAGAACACTACGACCGCAAAAAGAAAGCCGCCGCCGTCACCACGCCCGCCATCGTCGTCACCACGCCCGCCATGCCCGCGCCCGCCACCACCACGTCCGCCGTCGCCACCACGCCTGCCGTGCCCACGCCCACCACCGCCACCACGTCCGCCGCCGCTGCGCCCGCTCCAACTGCGCCCACGCCCGCCACGCCTGCGCTCGCGGTGCCCGCCGCTGCCGTCGCGCCAGCCGTGCCCGCGCCCGCCACCACGCCAGTTGCGCCGCCGCCCGTGCCCCCGGCGAACGCCGGAGCGAAACCCGCCGGCGAGCCGCAACGCATCGCCCTCACAATCAACGGACGCCGCACCGAAGCCGTGATCGAGGAAATCCCCTGACCGATTTCGCAACGCCACCCCGGCCCCGGAGCGGCGGCGTCCCGCCGCCACTCCATCCATGCGCCACGTAACCCCAGTGATAGAACGCACCCTTGTTAACCGAAATTAACGCAAGGCCAAGCGGCCCGTGTGACAGAGCGATTCGCGTGACACGATCGCCTCACCCGCGGGATTGAGTGGCACGATCGCCTCGCCCTACCTTTAACGGCTTCCTTAGTGTGATTTTCATTAGGAAATGGTATAATCCAGTTAATACCCTTTCCCGACGAGATTGTGTCTTTAGGGTAAGGCAGTCTCGCCGAAACCGCCGCGGACGGTTCGATGAGCCATCCCTACCTTCCACTGCTTCCCGCGCGGCATCAGTTATTATTATAAAGCCAGTGAGGCGAAACTTGAAAACGGCATGGTCAAAGACAAGACAACGGGGAATGAGGGATGGATTGAGTGGATTGTGATAAAAGAATGGATTTCCGACACCGAAGTAAGGGTAATGGAATGCAGCTACCGCCACCTTCTAGCCTGCCACGAAAACACCGTTGTCTATCATAAAGTGGAAGGAAAATGGAAATTGAAAAATATAGAATCAATGGTGGTGTCTTGACCGGACATTTCCATG
>JAIRTK010000411.1 GCA_031254955.1 Opitutaceae bacterium | reverse complement strand
AGTTTGCAAGCGCGGCTTCGCCGCGACAGTTTGCCCGGGGTGCCGCGCGCTCCATGTCTCCAAACCGGGCGGCGTCGCTTTAGTATCGTTTTGGGTGAGAAAGAACATGAGGTTACGCGAGCCGGCAGGGAGGCCTCTCCGAGGCCTCCGTCGGGCGGAGAGGGCGGTTTGGATTTCATGGAGAAATCGGAGCGTGGTTGCGGAGGCCTCGGAGAGGCCTCCCTACCGGGGGCTTTATGGCGTGCGGTGTCGCTTGCGGATTGAGATTGCGCGAGACAGGGCAGGGTTGCGTGGCATGGGCGTCCTCGCCCGTGGATGGCGCGGAGCGCCGCAAATCTCCCGGGCACATGGGCGAGGATGCCCATACCACGCAATCCTGCGGATTGTCCGCGCAACCTCGGTTAAATCTAAACGTTTCCCCAAGTCTCGCGCGCGAAGGCGATGGTGTGTCCGAGCGTGGCGGGATGGGTGTCTTCGAGGAGGATTTGCGCGTAGGGTTTGTGTTGTTTGGCGAGCCGGAAAAACAGCGGGTAGTTCAACAGGCCGCCCTCGGTGCCGGCGGCGACCTGCCGGTAGCGGCCCTCGGGCGTGATGACAAAGTCCTTCGCGTGGAACACCGCCATGCGGTCGGCGAAAAGCGCGAACGACTCCTCGATGAGCGCGTCCTGCCGCCGGTGGTTGTCCGCGTTCAGCAGGTTCACCGGGTCGAAGAGGACTTGGAGGTTGTCCGAGCCGATGTCGTCGAGCAGGCGGCGGACGCGCGCGGGCGAGTGTATCACGAACGTGGATACCGCCTCGACGCACACGCACGCGCCGAAGCGCTCCGCCGTGGCGACGAGTTCGCGCATGCGGCGGAGCACGCGCTGGTAGGCGGCCTCGCCTTGGTTGTCGGGGTGGAAGGAGAAGTCGGCGTTCACCGAGCCGGTCTCGGTCGCGACGATGCCGCAGCCGAAGTCGCGCGCGTGGCGCAGGTAGTCCTTGAAGCGGCGCATCTGGAGCGCGGCGTCGGCCTCGTCGGGCGTGCCGAGGTTGATGTAGCAGCCGAGCACGGCGATGGAGACGCCTTGCGCGCGGAGCGCCTCGCGCGCGTGGACGGCGAGGCCGGGGCTGAGGCGGCCCGCGTCGGCGTCGAAGCCGGGGATGGATTTGGGCGCGGCGAATTGCACGGCGCAAAGTCCGTGCCCCGCCACGCGGCGGGCGAGGTCGTCGAGCTGGAGTTTTCCGAAGTCGTGGGCGCGGACACCGAGTTGGATCATGGATGCGATGCTGGCGCGGATGAGGCGGCGTGGTCAACCTTGGTCATGCCCGCGCGCCAGCCCATCCCCCCGCATCATCGTTCTCGTTCTCGTTCTCTTTCTCTTTCTCGAAACATCTCAAAAACCAAAAGAGAACGAGAGAAACCAAAAGAAACCAAGAGAGAACGAGAACGAGTAAGAGAACGAGAACGAGTAAGGGTGGGGGGCGGCGGGCTAATCCCATAGGTAATGCACCAGCTCCACCGCCGCGTGGCCCCAGAGCGTCAGATACAGCACGCTCGCCAGAAACATCGCATGACCGGCGAGCACGCAGAGTCCGTCGCGTTCCAGCAGCCCGCCCGCCACCAGCAGCACTCCGATGGCGGGGAGCGTGTTTGAAAAGGGAACCGGCAGCGGCAGCATGAGCACCAGCGACGAGGCCAGCAGCCCCGCCCCGTGCAGCCGCATGAGCGCCGGCGAACCCATCACGGATGCCAGGCGCGGACGCTGCCATTTTTCCAGCCAGCGCACCAAGCCGCCGGTGAAGCCGGTCAGCTTGCCGAAAAAACCCGGCGGCAGCCTCCGGTCGAGCGTCTTGTCGGAGAGCTTTGGCTCGCGTCCGCGCGCCAGCGCCAGCGCGATCAGCGCCGCCGCGAGGCCGAACGGCGTGGACACTCCCGGCACGGACAACGGCACGCAAAACGGCAGCGCGCACAGCAGGATCACCAGCAGCCAGGCCCGCTGGCGCAGCACCGCGATGATCTCGCGCAAGCGCACCGGTCGCTCCCGAAACAACGCCCGCAGCCGCGCCAGCTCGCCGGAGAGGCGGATGGGCGCGGAGGCTTGCGCAGACGCCTGTGCGGAGACTTTCGTGGACGCTTGCACGGAGGCCTGCGCGGACGCCGCCGGGTTGTCAGGTGCCGGATTGTCGGGGGCCGGGTTGACAGGGGCCGCGTTGTCAGGTGCCGCGTTGTCGGAGGCCGCGTTGTCGGAGGCCGCGTTGTCAGGTGCCGCGTTGGTTCCCATAAAGCTCGATGTGCAGCCGGTGCGCATAACGGTAGCCGCGGGCCTTGCAGATTTCGCCGACCCAGCCGGCACGCGCCCGCAACGCCTCCAGAGTCGTCCCTTCGGGCATGAGCAGCACTTGCGACGGCGGAATGTCCCCGCCGGCCTCGCGCAGCATCGCCTCCAGTTCCTCGATGTCGGCGGGCGCGCTCACGACAAACTTGAATTGATACGCGCAGTGCGCCATCCATGCCCGCACCACGCCGGGCCTCCAGCGCGCCGCCTCGTGCTTTTCCCGCCACGATTCCGGCAGCCGCGCGCCGGGGGCCGAGTTGCGCAGTTTCGGGCTTAGCGAGGCGAGATCGCACGCGATGCCGTCCGGCGCGATGGTCGCCGCCGTCTCGATGGTGATGTGCCGTCCCGTCGCGCGCACCGCCGCCGCGAGCGCGCGGATGCCCTTCGCCACCAGCGGTTCGCCGCCGGTGAGCACCACGTGCCGCGCCGCCGCGTGGCGGTTGATTTCCGCCATGATTTCCCCTGTCTCCATCGCGCGCCCCTCCGGCGCCCACGACGCGTAAGGCGTGTCGCACCAGTTGCAACGCAGGTTGCAGCCCGAGGTGCGCACGAACACCGACGGCACCCCCGCCAGCCCGCCCTCGCCCTGCAACGAATAAAATATCTCGGAAACCAGCACGCGTGGAAAACTTGAAGCCTTTCACAACACCGCCTCATGCCCTCCCGCGCAAGCGCCGTCTTTGCGGCGCGCAAATAGGAGGCGAGATCGGCAAAATGGAGCGTTTTCCGTTTATGCTGTCGCATGGGCGATGGCGCGGAAGTGCCGGGTAGGGAGGCCTCTCTGAGGCCTCCGTGAGAACGCCTCGATTCTCCCATGGAATTCCAAACCGCCTTTCCCGCCCGGCGGAGGCCTCGGAGAGGCCTCCCTACCCGGCGCTTCCGCGCCAAACCACCTTCTTCTATGCGAGAGAATAAATAGGAAAGGCGCCAATACCAAGCGTCCGAAAAAATCAGAGGTGGGACGGCCTCCGTGCCGTCCCTCCAAAAGTTAAAATACCACGGGGAAGTGAAATTACTTCGACGCGGACACCAGCCCGGCGGCGGCAGGCGGCGTGTAATCGGTCAGGTGCGCGGTGCCGGTGCCGACTTTTATCGAGATTTCCAGCTTCACGGGCAGGCGGCGCTTGTCTT